>DAORIL010000362.1:0-6786 GCA_035438525.1 Pyrinomonadaceae bacterium | reverse complement strand
CCCGAAACCGCCAGACTTTATAGAAAATCACCTATATAACTTGTTCGTCCGATCATTACGCCGGAAGTGAAGGTTAAAAAAGTATCGGCAAAAGCAAATTGAAATAGCCAAAATGCCAGAAAAGCAATTCCGGTGCTTTCATAAGTTGATGGAACACCCTGTAAGAAAAACCAGTTTAGACCGATAAATCCATTGCCATGACTGAACATAAAGGCAAAACCGATAGCAAAAAAGAGCAATCCGCATAAACATGTATCAACGATACATTCCATCAAAACATTAACGGTTTCCCGCGAACGGCAAAATCCTGCTTCGAGCATCGTAAAGCCAACTTGCATTGCGAAAACAAGAAAGGCTGCCAGCAAAACCCAAAGTGTATTGATCGGATTAATAATATCGGCTCCTTTGACCTCGGCATCAGCCGCAAATGATTTGACGTTAAATCCTGCCAATTCAGGGTATAAAACGGCTAATCCGATTATAAGGATTGCGACACCCAAAATTTTTCCACACAGCAATGCAAGTCCGTATTTTTGCCATTGTGGGTCATTTAATCTTACTTTTAAGCGTAAAAATTTGCTGATTAATGAAATTCTACCGATTGAATCAGCATTTTCTGAACCAATATTTTGCATTTAACGCTCCTGATAAAATAAATTCGGATAACTTTAATAAAAAGAAATTGGGCAAGTTTTGTGCCAATTCAGTATTTTGCGAGCCAATACGAGATTTTCATCAATGTTCATCGATTAATTAAATAAATAAATGGCTGATTAATTACATTTCTGTATGAACAATTATCTGCATTTTACAAAATTGTAATTTTGAGTGGATTTGTAAATTAATAAAAGTAGTTTAGAATAGGGGATTCAAAGTTTGTTACAAACTAGTAAACTCTGTAAATTCAATTTGTTACAAGATTTTATTAATCAAGATAACTCTGAATTTGTATTATTGTCATTAAGAAAATACAAATACATATTTGTATTAGTTATGAATCTTATACAGGTTATGAATATTTTTCATATGTGTTTGCTAAGGAGAACTTTAATTTAAATTAATTTGCTGTGTTAAACTTGGATTTAGAGATGAATAAAATCAAAATTTTACCTGACAATTTAGCCAATCAGATTGCCGCGGGCGAAGTGGTGGAGCGTCCGGCTTCAGTAGTTAAAGAGTTGATAGAAAATGCTTTAGATGCAGGAGCAAAACGTTTGCAGATTGATATTGAACTTGGCGGACGACGTTTGATGCGAATCCTTGATGATGGGGAAGGGATGAATCGTGATGATGCGATTTTGGCTTTTGAAAGACACGCAACCTCTAAAATTCGACACCTCGAAGACCTCTCAACCATCCAAACTTTGGGGTTTCGTGGTGAGGCTTTGGCTTCGATTGCATCGGTCGGAAAAGTTGAATTAATTACGAAAACGGAAGATTCAACGGTAGCAACTCGGGTCTATATCGAGGGTGGAAAAATAATTGATGTCAAAGATGCTGCCCGAAATAGCGGAACGACTATCGCCGTCCGCGATTTGTTTTTTAATACTCCGGCACGGCGTAAATTTATGAGGTCTGAAGCTACGGAAAATTATCATATTACTAGCATCATTACGCATTATGCCTTAGCTAACCCCAATATTTCATTTGTTTTAACTAATAACGGGCGTGAAAGTTTCCGCTTTTCACCCGCTAAAGACCTACGCGAAAGAGCATATCAAATTCTTGGCGGAGATTTACTCGAAAGCTTTTTGGAAGTTGATGGTGGGCGGGAATTTATCGCAAAAATTTCCGGTTATGTGTCCGCACCGCGCGAAAGACGGACAACCCGAGATTCTCAATATTTTTTTATTAACGGTCGATTTGTTCGGGACAAAGTAATTGCAAAAGGTTTGTTAGAAGGCTACCGCGCCGTTTTACCGCACGGAGTTTATCCGGTGGCAGTTTTGTTTTTAGAAATTCCGTCCGAAGAAGTTGATGTCAATGTTCATCCTGCCAAAACTGAAGTTCGTTTCAGACGAGCCGATGCAGTGAGGGATGTAATTGCTGAAGCGGTTCGCAAAGCATTAGCGAACAATGGTTTAGTCGAATTACAAAGCTGGGAGCAAGCAAAATTTAACCAAATAGGTTTAGTTAATTCAACTTCTCAGGTTCAAAATTTTAATTATGAGGAACCATTTCAAAAAGTAGTAAAAGTAGAGTTCAATCAACCAAAAATTGATTTTCAAGTAACAAATTCGGAACTTGAAACTGCAGTTTCTAAATTGGAAGAAACCTTTGAAATACCGGTAGAAAACAGTAATTTTGAAAGAATTGTCGAAAATAGGGTTGTTAATTTTGAGAGTAGATTCCAAAGCCCAGAAGAAACTCATATTTCAAATCAAAAATCGCAAATCGCAAATTACAAAGAGTTGCCTCCTGTGGATTCGGCTTTAAAAGCAACTAAATCAATCGAAGTCGATAATTTATCCAAGACCGGAATTCGACCGGTCGGGCAGCTTCATAATAGCTATATAATTGCCGTTGATAATGAAGGTTTACTTTTAATCGACCAGCATGTGGCGCATGAAAGGATTTTGTTTGATAAATTCCGAAAGAAAGTTGGTGAAAAAGTAATTGAATCACAAAATCTTTTATTGCCCGAAACTTTTGATCTGACTCCGGCGCAGGTTTCCTCTTTCGATTTGGTTGAAAATGAACTTGATAGTTTAGGATTTGGAGTAATGCGATTATCAGGGCGAACTATTGCAATCAAAGCAGTTCCAACTGATTTACCGCCATCCGAAGTGAGAAATTTGCTGGCAGAAATTTTGGATACGGTGGAAGCGGAAAAAAGGGGAAATGCAATTGAAACAATTCGCGACAATATTGCTGCAACCATGGCTTGTAAAGCTGCTGTCAAAGTCAATATGAAACTTACTCCGGAAAAGATGCAGTGGTTGATAGATAATTTGATAACTAATTCAGCAGCTACGACTTGCCCACACGGACGACCAATTGTTTTGCGTCTCACGATGAAAGATATTGAGCGTTCATTTCACCGCACTTAGGGCAATTTAAAACTAAATTTTCAACTCCCAGGTTTCAACGACTAGATCTTGTCCAAAATTGTGATGTTTTTCTGATTTGATTTGTTTATAACCCTCTTTTTCAAAAATATTTCGGGCAATTGCAAAAGTGTTATTTGTCCAAAGAGTAATTTTTTTGAACCCGACTTTACGGGCAAAACGGGAGCATTCTTGAACGAGACGTTTACCGATTCCAAATCCTCGAAATTTTGGTTCGACAAACAAAAGGCGTAATTGGGCTACCGTTTCTGACTTTTTGATCATAAAAACTGCCCCGACATTTTCTCCGTCTTTTTCGGCAATCCAACAACAATCCTTTTTGGGGTTAAAATTATTTAGGTAATCGGCAACGGTTTGGGCGACCAATGCTTCATATTGTTCATTCCAATCATTTTCTTGTGCATGAAGATTACTGTTTGCCTGCACAACCCATCCAAAATCACCGGCTTGCGGCATTCGTAATAAATAGGCAGGAGTTTCTTTCTGGGTTTTAACACTAAGTAATGATTCAATCGTGAGCATAGCATTGAGCAGGCGGTTTTGCTCAATTGTTGTCAAGTCCTTTAGAACTTGTTCGATTTGATTTTGGGAAAGCTCATTTAGGTTAACAAATTCTTTTTGTCCGTCCCCGGTTAATCTTAAAAGTCGTTGGCGTGCATCATTTGGGCAACCGCTTTTTTCTATTAGTCCGCGTTTTTCAAACCCTTGTAAAACCCGGCTTAAATAGCCGGTATCAAGTCCTAGTTCCTCGCCCAATTCGCTGGCAGTTGCTGTCTCACGACTGGCAATTTCATTAATAACGCGGGCTTCAGCCAGTGAAAAGTGACTTTTTTGCAGTTCCTTGTCCAAAACGCTAATTTTTTTGGTGTAAAACTGATTAAACCGGCGAACTTTAGCAATTTTCTTACCTAAAACATCTTTTCCCATTTCTTTAAACTCGACTTTTTCCGATTCGATTTTTGAAAATAGAATTCAGACTAATATCTCATTTTAGTGTTCCTGTCCAAATAAAATCAAGAAACTTTTGGTCTGTCACACAATTGATTTTTGTTATAGCATTTGCTTCCCCATTTTTCCAAGAAAATTTCTACAAGTTTTAAAATTTTATTCAAAGCAGCAACTTAGAACCTTAAGTGCAAAAAGCAATTGAAAAGAAATTCTGAAGTTGGATAAAGATTTATATAATAAATAATTGTTTTCATCAACTAAAATAGTTGACTTTGGCAACTACTTGTCTTATATTCAACCCACCTTGTATCAAAACCAATTAAACAAATTTCAATTTAAAGGGCTTATTAACAAAATGAAAACCTTTTTTAAAAAATATTAACGGGTTGTCGGCGTTAATAAATTGATTTTGTGCAAGGGATTTGAAAATGAGTAACTTTTTCTGTTACAAATAGCAAGGTTTTGTTATAATTTTTGTAACAAGTTCAATCTTAGTTTATTAATACTGACTATTTTAAGGAGATTTTTCAATGTTAGAAACATCGTTTCGAGTGTTTTTGTTGGGTATTTTAGTTTTAAATCTAACAGTTTTTAGTTTTGCCCAGTCCCAAGCATTAAACGGACAAATAGAAGGAGTAATTACTGACCAAAACGGCGCAAGTGTTCCAAATGCTGCAATTACAGCAAAAAATATTGAGACTGGAACAGAAAGAAAAGTAACTTCAGATGAAAACGGAGTTTATCGTCTTCCATTGCTTCCGCTTGGGTCCTATCAAATTACTGTCGAGGCTCCTAACTTCAAAAAATATGTTCAAACCGGAATTACTTTGACCACCGGTCAAATTGCAACGGTTGCAATTTCGTTACAAACGGGTGATGTTTCAGCAACTGTCACAGTTACTTCTGATGCGCCGATTGCTGATCCCGGTAAAATCGATGTCGGACGCGTCATGAATACCCGTGAAGTTGAAAACCTTCCGTTGGTTTCACGTAATCCCTATAACTATTCGTTGTTGCAGGCAAATGTCACAGGTCGTCCAAATGCCGAATTTGGCGTTCCGCGTATTAATGCAAATGGATATACCAGACGAACTAACTATCAACTTGATGGAAATAACAATACACAGGCTGATCGTGGCGGAATTCGATTAATGCCCATTTCGGAAACATTTGTCAGTGAAGTTCAATTGGTTACCAATGGTTTTGCCGCGGAATTTGGTAATACTCCGGGGTTGATCATGAATGCGGTTACTCCCAGCGGGACTAACGATATTCACGGCTCTGGAAGTTATCGTTTCCGTCGAACTCCAATGTCTTCGCGTCCCTTTAATATTCTGCCAACTGCGGTCAAACCCGAAACAAAAGTTGACAATATTACCGGTGCTATTGGAGGGGCATTTATCAAAGATAGATGGCATTATTATGGTGGGTATGAATGGGTTCAACGTGATTTAGGTGGGGAACCAGCCAGAACTGTTACAGTTTCAGCGTCGGACAAAGCTGCCTTGATTGCAAATGGGGTTCCTGCCTCAGCTTTTCCAACTGCCATACCGACTAAACAAAAAGTAAATTTTTACATTTTTAGAACCGACGCACAAATAAATGATAATAATCGTCTTTCTGCTCGATACAATTATTTCAAAAACTTTTCACCTGACAATATTGGAGGTGGTTTGACTACTTTGCAAAGAAGTATTGATTTTGATGACAGATCCTATTCGTTGGGACTCCAATTAGCTTCGACAATTACCCCAAATGTCTTGAACGAAGCACGTTTTCAATATGCCAAACGAGATTCTCGTAATATTGCAAATGCCAACTCAGGAACCGGAATCAGCATTGTGATTACAGGTGTAGCAAATTTTGGTGCGCCGGAAAACGACGACACTATTGCCCCCTTGCAAGAAACAACCCAGATCCAAGACAATTTGACCTGGATTAAGGGGACACATACTTTCAAATTTGGCGCAGGGGTTAATTTCATTGATGATAGACGCCGTTCAAACAAATTCGCCAGATATACATTTCCAACTCTTCAGGCTTATATTGATGCCAGAAATGGTGTAACACCAAAAGGTTATACAAATTACGTGGAAGCTTTTGGCGATGCGGATATTAAATTCTATTCAGTTTTTAGCAATTTCTTTGTGCAGGATGATTGGAAAGTTACACGTAAATTAAAGTTGAACTACGGACTTCGGTATGATCTTTATAATCTGCCGAGCGCAGACAAATCTTCACCTTTTACAGCATCAAAAGACTTTAAAGTAGATCGAAATAATTTTGCCCCGCGGTTAGGACTGGTTTATAGTCTGCGCGAAGGAAAACGTCCAACAGTGGTTCGGGCGAGTGCTGGACTTTATTACGACACGGTTTATTTAGATCTTTATCTCCGTGCTTTGCAAAATAACGGAAGTCCAAGATATTTCAACTTTACATTTGCTCCGGCAAGTGCCGGTTCGCCAAGTTTTCCAACTGCTTTAGGCTCTTTGCCTGCAGGTTCAGTTTTGCCGCAGCAAAGTATTGAAACAATTGCCTCTGATATGGAAAGTATGTATGCAATTCATTTCAATGCTCAAGTTGAACAGGCTTTAACTGAAAACCTATCACTAACAGCTGGATACATTCATTCAGGAGGCAGACATATCCCCCTCTATCGCAGTATTAACCGAATCGGTTCAGTTGCAACTTTAGCCGATGGAAGACCGATTTTTAGTAATACTGTCAGTGCTGCTACTCGTCGTGATCCCCGATTTAACAATATTTTGAT
>DAORIL010000361.1:0-6818 GCA_035438525.1 Pyrinomonadaceae bacterium | reverse complement strand
CCGCTTTGCATACACCTTTGATGTCAGTGACGAATGCCATCAGCGGAATTATTATCATTGGCGGGATGCTACAAATTTCGGGTGGATTCAATTCTGCTACCACAATTTTAGGTGCGATTGCAATTTTGATCGGCACAATCAACATTTCCGGTGGTTTTTTGGTAACTCAAAGAATGCTCAAAATGTTTCAAAAATAAGGTTGATAATGGTTAATTGTTAATTGTTAATGATGAATTTACCTACTAAAAATCTCATTAACAATTAACCATTTACAACTAACAATTAACATAATGATTTCAAATAATCTTTTAACTGTTGCATATATCGTTGCAAGTGCATTTTTTATCTTGAGTTTAGGCGGGCTATCAAACCCCGAAACTTCCAGACGCGGTAATCTTTTCGGAATAATCGGAATGATAATCGCAGTTGTGGCCGTTGCCTTTAGCAGCCAGGTTTCAGGCACAGGTTACGGCGTTTTAATCGGAACTTTGACGATTGGCTCAATCATTGGTGCAGTTTTGGCTTCGCGGGTGGCGATGACTTCAATGCCGGAACTCGTAGCGGTTTTACATAGTTTTGTTGGTTTAGCGGCAGTTTTGGTTGGAATCGGAAGTTATCTAAAAGGAAATGAACTAAAAGGTGCTAAGGCAATTATCCACGAAATCGAAATCTTTATCGGTGTCTTTATTGGAGCCATTACCTTTACCGGTTCAATTATAGCTTTTGGAAAACTGCGGGCAATTATCAGCAGCAAACCTCTCATGCTTCCGGGCAGACATCTACTTAATTTGGTCATGATCTTGATTTGTTTATATCTTGGCTATCAATTTTTGAATAATCCCGATGGACTTATGCCGCTTTTGATTATGACGGGAATTGCTTCGGTTTTAGGTGTTCATCTCGTAATGGCAATTGGCGGCGGAGATATGCCGGTCGTAGTTTCGATGCTCAACAGTTATTCGGGTTGGGCGGCGGCGGCGGCGGGATTTATGCTTTCCAATGATTTGTTGATTGTGACCGGCGCATTGGTTGGTTCAAGCGGTGCAATTCTTTCGGCAATTATGTGTAAAGCGATGAACCGCTCCTTTATCAGCGTAATTGCGGGTGGATTCGGAACAGATTCAAGTTCTCCTTCGAGTCAATCCAGCACTGAACCCCAAGGCGAAGTAACACCGATTTCAATCGAAGAAACAGTTCATCTTTTGAAAAGTGCAAGACACGTTATTATTGTTCCCGGATATGGAATGGCGGTCGCACAAGCTCAACACGCAGTTGCCGACATTACGAAAAAATTGCGTGAACGTAAAATCGAAGTCCGTTTCGGAATCCATCCGGTGGCAGGACGTTTGCCGGGGCATATGAACGTGTTGTTAGCCGAAGCAAAAGTTCCATACGACATTGTGTTGGAAATGGACGAGATCAATGCAGACTTTCCCGAAACTGACGTTGTGTTGGTAATTGGTGCAAATGATACGGTTAATCCGTCTGCACTGGATGATCCGAATAGTCCGATTGCCGGTATGCCTGTTTTGGAAGTTTGGAAAGCCGCGTTTACCATTGTGATGAAACGCGGAATGGCAAGCGGTTATGCGGGAGTCGAAAATCCATTATTCTTTAAGGAAAATACCCGAATGCTGTTCGGTGATGCTAAGAAGAATGTAGATGCAATTTTAGCCGAATTGATAAAATAATCTTAAATCTCAAAACAAAGAAGGCGCGTAGTGTCAGAAAATTAAAGACTATGCGCCTTTTTTGTCTTTAAAAATTAAAAAGTGACAAGCCGAAACTTATCACTCATCACTTATCACTTATTACTTTCTAAATCTACATCTGACCTTCATCTGCACTCGGACCATAAAGTGATGGAACCGGAATATCATTCAAACGAAGATAAACTGAAAGCTGTCCACGATGATTAATAATATGATTTAATGAGAAACCACGAATCACTTGAACTTTAGGCATTGTAAAATAAGTAGTTTCACCATTTTTCAATGACCAGCCTTCCATCATTGTTTCATCAGAAGTATTTTTTAAAGTGGCGATGGCAGTTTCCAAATTCTTGTCAAAATATTCAACCAATTCAGCTGTCGTTTTAGGTTCGAGAGCTTTATAGTCACCTGCTGCAAAATCCAACTCATTGGTGTTGCAGGTAACTGTAATCCATTGAACCATCTCAGCAATATGAGCTGCTAAACGAATAAAAGTAAAAGATTTTTCGTGTGGTTTATAATCAAACTTGTCTTCCGGGACACGCTCCAAACATTTTCTGGTAGCTATTGATTCTTGTTGTAATTCGGCGATAAATGCCTGTGCAATGTTGTATGTTTTGGCTGTTGCTGTTTCCATTTTTTACTCCTTTAGATTTAATTTTTGAAATTATTAGAAAAGAAAAATATCCCAACATTTGATTTGGAATGTTATTTTTGAAAGCGTTTAAATATTACTAAAATCGTTTCATTTGTGCAACGTGAAACGGGTAATAAATTAAAAATGTTTCACAAATTTAACCTTTCTTATACTTTCAAAAGTTGTTTGGCAATAACCAATCTTTGAATCTCGCTAGTTCCTTCGCCAATAGTGCAGAGCTTTGAATCCCGCCAATATTTTTCTGCCGGATAATCTTTGGTATAACCATAGCCGCCGTGAATCTGGACAGATTCTTCTGATACCCGAACTGCCGTTTCTGAAGCAAAAAGTTTTGCCATTGCGGATTCTTTGGTATGTTTTTTACCTGCATCTTTCAAAAATGCGGCTTGTAAAGTTAAAAGTCTGGCGCATTCGATTTGAGTTGCCATATCAGCCAGTTTGAATTGAATTGCCTGGAATTCTGCAATCGGTTTGCCAAATTGCTGACGTTCCTTCGCATATTTAACCGCTGCTTCATAAGCGCCTTGCGCGATTCCGACCGAGAGAGCCGCAATCGAAATTCGCCCGCCATCCAGAATTTTCATCGCCTGCAAAAAACCTTCGCCTTCATTGCCGAGCCGATTTTCATCAGAAACGTAACAATCTTCAAATACTACTGAAGCCGTTTCACTTGCCCGCATTCCGACTTTATTTTCTTTTTTGTCAGGGCGAAAACCTTCCATTGATTTATCAAAAATAAATGCGGTAATTCCTTTATTTCCTTTAGATTTATCGGTAACAGCGACAGCAACCAGAGTATGACAGGAAATCGCGTGGGTAATAAAGTTTTTAGAGCCGTTGACGCGCCAACCGCCGTTTTCGCGAATTGCATTTGTCCGTGTGCCTGATGCGTCTGAACCTGCTTGAGATTCGGTCAATCCCCATGCACCCCAGCTTTCGCCTTGGGTTAATGGAGTCAGATATTTTTGTTTTTGTTCTTCGGTTCCAAAAGTATAGATGTGATTTGAACAGAGAGAATTATGCGCCGCCACACTTAAACCGACCGAGCCGCAGACTCTTGCAATTTCTTCGATAATGGTTGCGTATTCAACATAACCCATTCCTGAGCCGCCGTATTGTTCGGGGAAAATTACGCCAAGTAAGCCTAATTCTGCAAGTTTCGGGCGCAATTCATCAGGGAAATGCTGAGTTTCGTCCCATTCCATCACATGTGGTTTTATTTCGCTTTCGGCAAATTCGCGGACGCTGTATTTGATCTGTAATTGTTCTTCGTTTAATTCAAAATTCATATATGTCTATTTTAATACGGCATAACAAATAATTATCTTGACATAAGCAATAGTTAAAATCAAAACAATTTAGCAAAAATTATGGTGGGGGAATAAAACAAGTATAATGAATTCCTAATGAAAATTATCAAAGGGATTCTAAAAGTTATTTTTGCTTCGATCTTTATCCTGGCTGGAGTTTTACATTTTGTTAAAACTGATTTTTTTATGGGAATCATGCCGCCGGTTATTCCATGGCATTTGTTTTGGGTTTATTTGAGTGGGGTTTTTGAGATAGCCTTAGGGATTATGCTCTTGATTCCAAAGTTTTCGCGGGCTGCCGCTTACGGATTGATAGTTTTATTGATTATGGTCTTTCCCGCCAACATTTATATGGCAATGAATCCGCAACTCTTTTCTGAATTTAGCCAAACGGGATTATATTTGAGATTGTTTATTCAATTTATTTTAATTGGTTGGGCATACTGGTTTACTTATCCTAAGAACTGATGCAATAACTTTAAGTTTTTACAAAAACTCAATATTTTATAGAAAACTGAGTTTAATTTGTTAATATTCAAAGCTAGATTCACATAAGTGTTTTATAGCCATCGGAGAGTGCATATGAATCCAATATCGAATACTGCTTATTATTGTTGTGGTGTGCGGATGCAAGATGCTGAAAGCAGTAATCCCGTCTGTGGTGATAACTACGCCAAAGTTTTCATGAATGATGAGGGGTTACGCCTCTTCGAGGGGTTTAAGGATGAAACCCATCCCAATGCTTCGAGTATTGCCCGCCCCCGCATAATTGACGATTTTTTGCGTCAGGAACTTCTTGCCAATCCTAAACGGTGTGTTATTTTGATTGGCGCAGGATTTGACAGTCGTGCGTTTCGGCTCAAAGGCGGAATTTGGGTCGAACTCGATGAACCGCAAGTAATTCTCTATAAAAATGAAAGATTACCGGTCTCCGGTTGTAAAAATGAATTGCACAGGATTCCGATAAATTTTTCGACTGACTCACTCGCAGAAAAACTTGCTCCTTTTACCAAACATAACCAGGTTATTTTTGTTATCGAAGGAGTTTTTATGTATTTGGAGGAAAAGGAAATCGTGCAGACGCTTCAAACGCTTAACCGTCTTTTTCCCCAGCATAAACTTATTTGTGATTTGATGAGCCGAAAATTTTTTGAAAGATATAGTAAAAAATTGCATGAAAAGATTAACGGGATTGGAACCTCATTTAAGATTACTGCTGCCAATCCTGAAAGTATTTTTCTAAAAAATGGATATGATCAAAAAGAAAAAGTTTCTCTGGTTGAAAAAGCTGTGGAGTTTAAACTGCTGAAGATCCCGGCGTTTCTCTTAAAAACTCTATTCAGAACTTTAGCCAATGGTTATGCGGTTTATGTATTTGAAACGAATAAAAGTTCTTAAAGTAAAAAGGAGAAGTAGAAAGTTTAGGATTTATCCTTGTTAATTCAATATAAACTTTCTACTTTTTGGGTTATTACTTCAAACTTCTTACTTTCGCCTATTAATTTTTATAACCTAATTTTAATTCCGCCATTAAAAACTCTGCCTTCCGTGTGCGTGTAAATTTCGGCAAAGGTCGGATTATTAAAGGGTGGGAAAACAACTTGCCCAAAACGGCTTTGACGGGTATCGGTGATATTTTCGGCATTGATAAAAAGACTATATTTGCCAAAAGTTTTTTCTCCGAAAATGCCCAATACCCAATAAGGTCTGGTCCGTGAACGATTACTCAAGAATTGCGAACTGGTAAAATACGCCTCGATTCCTGTTTTGAAATTCGATTCTTTTTCAAATAAAAGAGCAGAGTTGATCTTGCTTTTCGGTGTCAGCGGTAAAATTTGATTTCCGCTTAAATATCTGGCTTTGGCATTAGTAAAAGTGTAGCCGGCAAAGAGTTTGACAATATCATACGAAGCGCGGACATTAGTTTCAAACCCTGAACTTTTAACCGATTGATCGGCATTCGAAAAAGTAAAAGTGCCGTTCAAATTTGGATTAAGCACCAACGGTTTTTCGATTTCGGTGTAGAAAAACATTTGATTGACGGCAAACGAGAACTTTTCGCCAATCGCCTTTTTATAATTAACATCAAATGTTCCGCCGCGGCTTTTTTCCGCTTTCAGGGTATTTCCAATCGGTAAAACATTCTCAAAAAGCAAAGTTTCCGCTTCTTCGGTGAAAATACTTGGAGTTTTATAGCCTAGCCCGAAGCTGACGCGGCTGCTTAAATTATCAGTAAATTTATAGAGCAGGGAAATGCGGGGCAGTGCAAATGTGCCGTAATTTTTAACCGCATCAACCCGAAATCCGGCTTCGATAGAAAACTTATTGGTCAGGTCAAAACTATCCTGCACATAACCCCCGACGGTGGTTCTCGTTTCATCTCTTTTGTTCAAATTTGCAACGATTTGCTTTTCTCTGAATTGGTCGTAAACCGCATTAAATCCGAAAACTAAAGTATGTTTTTTGATGGGATGAAAATATGAAAGATCAGTATAGGAGTTAAATTGCCGACCGTTGAAAATATAATTAGGAATGGCGATCTCACGATTAAAAAAAGCTAAACTTTGCTTAACAACTATATGACGACCATTCGACAATTCACGATCAAACTGAAAAGTTGTGATGTTGCGAAACGAATTATTGTTTTCAAAATATTGGTGCAGATTATTCGATTTACCGCGAATAACAAAAACATCGCCGCCTTTGCGGTTTTGATAAGTAGTAGAATTACCGATCAATAAGCGGGTTTTATCGTCGGGATAAAAAAAGATTCGCGGATTAAGATTAAAAGATTTGGTTAGAGGCAATTCGGTAAAATTATCATCATCAACATCATATTCTTTTTGATAATTGACCGAACCTAAAAAGGAGTAACCGACAAGTTCAAATTTTTGTGTTCTGAAAAGGGAAAAATCTGTTCCGAGCGCAGAAGTTTGATTAAGGATTAGATTAGTAACGGGCTTTTCTTCGGGTTCTTTACTGATAAAATTGACAACTCCGGCAATCGCGCCGCCGCCGTAAAAAGTGCTGGACGCGCCTTTGATGATTTCCACCTGTTTCAAATCAAGCGGAGGAATATCCAAAAGACTCAAGCTGCCGGAAAAACCTCCAAAGGCAGGGAATCCGTCTTTTAGTATT
>DAORIL010000360.1:0-6822 GCA_035438525.1 Pyrinomonadaceae bacterium | reverse complement strand
TCCAAACTCCCGAATTTATCAATCTGCTCGGAGGACATTCTCCAAACTCCTAGATAAGCCATAACAACGGCTACTAACACACAGGCAATAAAACGACTTGCCAATCCTTCAACTGAGGCTTTAACACTTAAAACAAAACCTCCAAAGATGGCAATGACAACCATAAAAAACACATAAAATCGTAATCCTGACAACATTAAAAGCGAAATCAGGAGATAAATCACCCAATTCCAACTAAACTTCTTTTGCAAGTTGATAGCAGAATAAAGAGCTAAAACTAAGAAGAAAATAATGAATCCTTCCTTTAATAATTGTGAGGTCCAAACAACCATTGCCGGGAAAAAACCAACAAACAAAGCTGTATATTGGGCGACACGAGTATTATTGAAAATTTCTTTTGAGGTAAAATAAGCAATTACCATTGTAGAGGCACCTAAAACGCAACTTAATATTTGAAGGGCTAAAGGATTCTGTCCAATAAAAAAATAAGTGCTGGCAACAAGATACGGCATTCCCCAGCCACTCCGGAAATAGTCGGTGCCAGGGTTTCCTCTCATTCCCCACCAATAATCTGATAAATCTTTTCCCCATTGATCATAAGTTATAGCATCCGGACCAAATTTATCTTGTAAATCGCCGCCATAAATCAGAATTGCCAAAAATAATCTTACCAATAATGCAGCAATAAAGGCATTGGTTAAAAAATTTGCAGACTCAGGACTGCTGGCTCTTATCCGTAAGATCCAAACAATCATCACGGCAAAAATTCCGCCCCAAATAATAGCGGCTGCGCCAATCGGAAAAAACAAAACACCGATTAGCAACACAAACATAAATGCAAGAAAAACAAGACCTTTATTCATAACTCAATTCTTCTGAAAAAAACTTATTATTTCAAACGATTATCTCAGATTTTCACAAAAAAAAGGAAATAATTTGTCTGATTTGTCGTCAAATCTGTTTTTATTTGGAGTCAAGAGGGTTTGTTCAATGAATCAACTATCTCTCCCATTGTTAAAACCTCTAATTTCCCTTGATCTCTAAGAGATGCAACATAATCTAAGATTTGTCGTAATCCGTCAAACATTTTTTCCATTTCGTCCACCATATTAGTTGGATGAAACCAAAAATGGAAGATTTCTTTTTTGGCAATTGCAGCATTAATTCCCTTAACAGTTCGTTTAACTCTTGAGCTAACCGGAATATGCCGCCGAAAACCGTGCATCGGAAAATACATGGCTGACCCCGGAATATTCCACAAACCTGATTCATCTTTTTTGGGCAAAACAGTTGGCGGAGTGGCGGCTCTGAGAACATCAAAAAGGCGTAGTCCACGTCGTAACTTTTCCGAAATCCTTCGGTTTTCATACCAATTCGGCTCGACTCCGCGATAACAATCAAACCCGGAATTCTTCAAAACATCCAAATATCCAATCTCATTGCGCGGAAAGACAAAAGACTTTAGTTTGATGCCCTGTTCCTCTGCAGCTTTAATACTTTCAGATATTTCGGTTACAGCAGTTTCGCGTGAACATCCTGCATCCCCAAACACCATGTGTGAAAATGAATGTGAACCAATTTCCTGGTGAACACGACAATTGCGGATCTTCTCAACCAAACTTTTCCCTAAATGAATTGATTTCTCGTTTTCCGTTCCGCAGGGATCATGCGCGAACCAATCTTCTTTGATCCAATTAAAATTCGGGTGCGCAATTTCAGGGTGTTTGATGCCGTTCTGCGGCTCGCATTTGTCTAAAAAAAAGATGCCCGAGAATGGCCCATGTCGCAGAAATGTCAAACTCTTCAAAGAGTTGCAGCAAACGATCGATCACAATTTGGCGTTCAATGACACAAACCTTTCTAAAATGCTCAAGCCCCAAATCGGCAGTGCCCCAAATCAACTCAAAATCGAGACTGAGGGTAAAAATGCCTTTATCAAATTTAGTTTGACCGTCTTTTGACATTGTTATTTGGCAACAATTAAAAACATATTTGAAAAATTGCGTAAAATCGGAGCATCTGCGGTTAGATTATCAACATTTTCCCAAACTTTTAAGAAAGTTGGAACCACCGACGGAACTAATCTATCCAACCAAATTGAATTTCCGCCATAAACACCATGAATTTCAACGTCGGTAAATCCTGCTTCTAAAGATTTTTGTTTTAATTCGGAAAAAGTATGGAAATATTGCTTGAGTTGAGTTAAATTGCTCTTTTTCTTCATCAAAACGAGTCTATTGACAATCGGATAAAGCGTTATTTGAAAAGTCGGAGCCGCTGTAATTAAAGCCGTTCCGCCAGGTTTTGTTACTCTTTTGATTTCTTTCAAACAAGGTAAAATATCCGGCAAATAGCGCAAAACTTCGATGCACAAGGTATAATCGTAAGTTGCCGAAGGAAGCGGAACAGTGTCCACATCGGTTTGAATAAACTCGATTCCCGGATTAGCGATTCGTGCCTGTTTAAGCATTTCTTCCGAGCCATCAACGCCCGTAATTTCAAAACCACGCTCCTGGTAGCGGCGCAAATGATAGCCCGTTCCGCAACCAATATCCGCTAATTTTAATCCGTTTCCATCAACCGGCATATATTTATCAAGCCATTCGTTAAGCCGTTTGCGGCTATAAACAAAACTATCTTTATATGGATTTTGATTGATTACTTCGTAGCGATTGGCAAATAGTTCGGCTTGATCCGAATGGGTATCTATCGCTAGTTGCTTCTGAATCTCATCACTCATTTATTTTCTCCTTGTGCTCCTAAACCCAAACTTAGACTAGACAAATGCCGTTAATTTGGATTTTCTGTGTTACTGCAAAAATTTTTAATGATTATTATATTGAATTTAATTGAGAAAAACGAATCAAATAATACTTAAAATTTTAGGTTTTATCAGTTAAAGTATCTTTGACAACCTTTGCAAAAAGTTTAGCACATTTTTTCATTGAATAATTTTCGACTACGGTTTGGCGTGATTTTTCACCCATTTTCTGCCTGAGACCTTTATTTTCGACCAAAGTTTTAATTGCTTCAAACCAATCTTCGTTCGTTTTTGCCAGAAATCCGTTTTCCCCGTTGGATACAACTTCCCGATTCATTCCAATATCGGAACAAACTGTCGGCACTCCAAGTGACATATAGAGCAAGGCTTTCATTGAACATTTGCCTTGTGACCATTCGTCATCCGGCATCGGCATAATCCCAATGTCAAAATCTGAAATTATCTCAACTTCGGTGTCCGCCGACCATTTATGCCAGACAAACGGCACATCTTCTAAATTTGGCGAGCGATCCGAATGAACATGAAGTTCAATCGGCAATTTCTGTGAAATCTCGCGTAGAAGCGGAACATACATTTCCAAATGCGTCTGCGAGGTTGAACTTCCCGTCCAGCCGACAATTACTTTTTGACGAGTTTCTTTCTCCATTGGCACGAAAAAATCGGTATCAACGCTCGAAGGAATTATCGTCACATTTTTATTATGTTTACGTGCATATTCAGCCAACCAAGCATTTCCAACTGTGACCGAAGTGCTGAGACGACAAATCGCATCAGTTTTTTTTGCAAATTTAGCCCAGCCGAAAAGTTTATTTGCCTCGTGCGTATGTGTCAGAAAAATTGCGTCATCAAAATCAAAAATAATTGGTTTGTGCAAAAGTTTAATGATTCGTTCAATTAGAGCCGGACCAACCATCGCTGCCGCCCGGTAAATAAAAATTGCATCGTATTTTCTCAAAGCAGAAAGCTGCGAAAATCGACGCAGAAAGGCTTTTCCGATAACGCTAATTTTGGCAAGGATTTGCCCGTTTTTCGGCATTGTTTTGAGCAGCTTTTCATCAGCAAAAGAAAAATAATCGATCTCAATGCCTTCTTCGTTGAGATATTTTTCCCATTGCTCAATCCGATACCGCTGCCCTGGCACACGGTCATGCGGGTAGAGCATCAAAGCACAGAGTTTTATTGGCTTTTTGTTAATAAATGGCTTGGTTTCCAATTATCTCAAAGCCTCCAAATTCAACTTCAAAGCCTTGGTTTGCGTCTCGATTTCCGCCACTCTGTCGCGTAGTCCCTGAACTTTTTCGGCAGGTGCTTTGTCCACAAAATTTGAATTTGAAAGCTTCCCGTTTAAGCGTTGGAGTTCAACATCAAGTTTGTTGATTTGATTTTGCAAGCGATTGCGCTCCTGTTCAAAATCAATCAAACCTTCGAGTGGAATTGCAACTTCCGCACCGCCTGTAATGACAGCTTTAGCAGAAGCCTTTGGAACTTCTAAACTGTTTGATAAATTGAGTTTATCGGCTCGTGCAAGTTTCAAAATCTGTGCTTTATTTTCCGTGAAAATGCGTTGGAAATTTTTATCGCAAGCAACGTGAATTGCAATTTTGTCTGATGGTTTGATTTGCATTTCGGCACGGATATTACGGACTTTGCTAATCAATTCAATGACGCTTTGCATTTCCGATTCCGCTTTTTCGTCAATAGCCGTAGTGTCTCCCGGAGGAAAATGCGTCAACATAATTGTCGCTTCGGCGGATTTATAAGCTGGATGATGCAAAAGATTTGAAGTATCCGGCAGTTTAAACCACAATTCTTCAGTTAAATACGGCATAAAAGGATGGAGCATCCGCAAAGCAGTCTCCAATATCGTGATAATTCGTGTTCTGGCTTCAGTTTGTGGGGCGGATTCTTTCCAAACGCTCAAGTCATCTTCGTCAGAATCTGCGCTATCGTCCGAAAATGTGATTTCATCTTTGACGAGTTCGATATACCAATCGCAAAAGTCGTCCCAGAAAAAATGATAAAGCAAAGAAACTGCAGTATGAAACTCGTATTTATCAAGTGCTTTGTTGACATCAATTGCAGTTTTATTCAAACGGGAAATTATCCATTTATCCACAATCGAAGCCGATTCATTGAGCATTAAAGATTGATGATCAACCGTTGCGCCTTCTGAATTCATTAAACAAAATCGCGTGGCATTCCAGATTTTATTGGAAAAATTGCGGTAGGTTTCGATCAGGGTATCATTCCAACGAATGTCGGCACCGGTTGCAATCGAAGCCAAATAAATTCTGGTGGCATCAACTCCCATTTTGTCGAACAAATCAAGCGGATCAACTCCGTTTCCACGCGATTTCGACATTGGTTTTCCGTCTTTTCCAAGAACTGTTCCGGTGACAATTACATCTTCAAACGCGGTTTTATCCACAAATTTCTTGGTTGTCATTATCATCCGCGAAACCCACAAAAAGATAATGTCGCGCCCCGTTACCAAAACATCAGTCGGACAAAATGTATTCAAATCATCAGTTTCGGTAATTTCTCCGTTCCAGCCAAAAGTCGAAAATGCCCACAAAGCAGACGAAAACCAAGTGTCGAGAACATCATTGTCTTGGGTTAGTTTTTCGGTCTTTGCCTGAGCTTTTGCTTCTTCGTAAGTCCTTGCCACATAAACATTTCCGCTTTCGTCATACCACGCAGGAATTTGATGTCCCCACCAAAGTTGGCGCGAAATCGTCCAATCTTTGAGATTTTCAAGCCAATTTGTATAAACTTTTTCGTGCGGAACTTGTGGCGAAAAATGCGGAACGCCTTGCATTTTCATTAAATCCAAAGCCATTTCGCGCATTTCATCCATTTTAACAAACCATTGTTCGGACAAAATTGGCTCAACAATCGTTTTGCAGCGTTCGCAAATCGGCAATGAGATCTTGTAGTCCTCAACTTTTTCCAGCAAGCCAAGTTTTTCAAAATCTTCAACAACTTTTTCGCGCGCTTTGAAACGATCTAAACCTTCAAATTCCGCTCCGGCATTAGCGTTCATCGTTGCATCGTCATTCATCACAAGAATTTGCGGTAAATTATGACGTTCACCAATCGCATAATCATTCGGGTCGTGGGCGGGTGTAACTTTGACCGCACCCGTTCCGAATTCAGATTCAACATATTGGTCAGCAACAATCGGAATTTCTCGGTTGGTGAGCGGTAACAGAATCATTTTGCCAATCAAATCTTTATACCGCTCATCTGTCGGATTAACCGCAACCGCCGTGTCCCCAAGCATCGTCTCGGGGCGGGTTGTTGCAACCGTAATTGTTCTGTCTGAATCTTTTATCGGATATTTTAGATAAGTCAATTTGCCGTCATTTTTCTCTTCTTCCTTAACTTCCAAATCGGACAAAACCGTTTTATCTTTCGGACACCAATTAACGATTCGCAAACCGCGATAAATCCATCCTTCCTCGTAAAGCGTGCAAAAAACTTCGCGCACTGCCCGCGAGAGACTTTCGTCCATAGTAAAACGCTGGCGAGTCCAATCCACCGAAGCCCCTTCGCGCCGCATTTGTTCGGTAATCGTGTTGCCGTAATCTTCTTTCCATTTCCAACAACGGCGCAAAAATTCTTCGCGTCCGATGTCTAACGGCGATTTATTTTCATCTCTGCGGAGTTGTTCAACGACTTTTCTCTGCACCGAAATTCCAGCGTGGTCAGTTCCCGGAAGCCAGAGCGTTTTAAAGCCCTGCATCCGTTTACGGCGAATCAAAACATCCATCAAAGTATGCTGCAAAGCGTGCCCCATATGCAGAGAGCCTGTCACGTTTGGTGGTGGAATGACGATTGAATATTTTACTGCATCAGGATTTTCGTTGATTTCGGGCGAGAAAAATCCAAGTTTTTCCCAGCGTTGATAGTGCGATTCTTCCGCTTCTTTCGGATTATATGCTTTTGCGATTTCCATTTATTTAGTGGTGAGTGGTGAATGGTGAATGGTGAATTTTGGTTTTCATTAACCACTCACCACTTACCATTTACCACTATTA
>DAORIL010000359.1:0-6830 GCA_035438525.1 Pyrinomonadaceae bacterium | reverse complement strand
AAGGTCCATTTAGTTACATCGATGGCAGAACCTTTGGCTCCGTTGAATTCATCCTTGAACGTCAATTTTTTGTAGCTAACTTGTGCTTTTATAATTGCCGAACTGCCAAAAATAAGGGCGAGCAACAAAAATACGAACAGCTTTTTATTTTTCTTAAAGAACATATTCAAAATACTGCAAATACACAGTTTTCCGGCTTTTTTGAAGAATCAAATCTTGATAAATATCCTTCTTCGATACAAAATCCACATAATGAAAAGCCAGATCAAGACAAAACAAACGGCGTAAATCAGCGAAGCATTTATTGGAGTAGCCAGCGGCAGAAAAATCGTTTCAAAAAGCCATCCTTGCAGAGATATTGGTTCACCGTTTTTGCCTGTTACTTGGATTAGATCAAGAATCTTTGCAGTCATTTCTGCCCCGAAATAAAGTGCCAGCGCATTTGACCCGAATATTACAAAAGGTTTAGTCCATTTTGTATAGCCTTTGATGTCAATTAACCAATAGCAAAAACCAAGAAAACATAAAGCAAGCCCTGCTGTTACAACAACATAAGAACTTGTCCAGAGAGCCTTATTAAAAGGAAAGCTCAGATTCCAGCACCAACCGATTGCGAATAAAACTATCCCGAAAAAGAAAATTCCCCCGACCTTTTCCAAATCATTTCGATTAGTTTTGAGCCAGGTTCCGGTCAAAGTTCCGGCAAGCGCCGTCACTATCGCAGGAATTGTCGAGAGAATTCCTTCAGGATCATAAACTTTTCCTAAGCTCCAAATGTGATTGATGCCAAGTATCGAACGGTCAATGTAAGCCGCTAAATTACAGGCTTTATCATCCATCGTGGTTATTTCACAACCTGGAACAGAAATCTGAGTTATCAAAATCCAGTAAGTCAACAGCAATCCAATGCCGATTCCTAGTTGTTTTTTCCAATTTGTATGCAGAAAAATCAGCGATGCAATTAGATAACAAACCGCAATTCTCTGCAGCACGCCCGGAATTCGCAAAGTCGAAAAATCAAAATTCGGAAAGGCGGCGATAAACAATCCGATCAAAAAAATTACAGCTGAACGGCGAAATATTTTCCAGTAAACGCTTTTAGTGATACCTTCTTCGATTCTTTTGCCCAAGGCAATTGGGATTGCTATCCCGACGATGAACAGGAAAAAAGGAAAAACCAAATCTGTCGGCGTTAATCCATTCCATTCCGCGTGTTCGAGTGGTGGATGAATTGCTTCCCAAGTTCCCGGATTATTGACCAAAATCATTCCGGCAACGGTCATTCCGCGAAAAACATCCAGCGAAATGAGACGAGTTTTTATCACTTCTTCCGACATAAAATCAGTTTAAAAAGCTGCGATGAATTTCAAACAAACAGGAGTTGGAACTTGCACTGTATTCCCGGTTGATTGAAGTTTTCCTGTTTCTTCATCAATTCTGAAAACGACAATATTATTTGAATCCTGATTGGCAACCAGCAAAAATTTCCCGCTTGGATCAATCGCAAAATTTCTCGGTTTTTTGCCCTGAGTCGGAGTATGTTCAATATATTCAAGCCGTCCGCTTGGTCCATCAATTTTGTATGAAACGATGCTGTTATGTCCGCGATTTGAGCCGTATAAAAATTTTCCGTTGGGTGAAATGTGAATATCTGCACAGGTCACTCCAGCAGTTGAAGCACCGGCGGGCAGAGTCGGCACGGTTTGAATTTCGGTTAGCGTGCCAAGTTTATTATCAAAGGCAAGCGAACTGACCGTTAAATCCAATTCGTTAATGACAAAGCAATATTTGCCGTTATGATGAAAAGTTAAATGTCTCGGTCCGGAACCTGCTTTGGATTGATAAAAAGGTTGGTTTTCGTTGGTAGTCAATTTACCTGTTTTTTCATCAAACCGATAAATCATAATTTTATCAATGCCCAAATCTGCAGCACACGCAAAACGATTTGGAATGACTAAGTTTATCGAATGTGCGTGTGCTGCTTCTTGTCGGTCTTTGTTAGGACCGAAACCGGAATGCTGAACCAGATCAACTGATGCACCAAGTTTGCCGTCTTTTTCAATCGGATAAACAGAAACATTTCCACCTAAATAGTTCGCAACCAAAACAAATTCCCCATCCTCAGTTATCGAAATATGACATGGTGCGCCGCCCAAACTTGGTTGTTTGTTCAAAAATTGTAAATTGCCTGTTTTTTGGTCAATCGAAAAGGCGCTGACCGCTCCGCTTTTTTTGCCTTCGTATTCAAGTAATTCGTTGACTGCGTAAAGATGTTTGCGGTCTTTGCTGATGGTTAAAAATGACGGTTCAAGCACATTTTTAACTATATGGAGCGGCGTTAATTTGCCGTTTGTGGCATCAAATTCGTGAACGTAAATTCCTTCGCTCTTGCCTGTCGAGGTATAAGTTCCAATGTAAAGAAGCATTTTTTTTGTAAATATTTCTGATTGTGAAATTGCATTTTGAGCCATTATCAAGCCCATCGCGCCTAATCCACCGATTTCTAAAAATTCCCGTCGTGTAAAGTTATTTTTCTTTTTCATTTATTTTGAGCTTACCAATTCAACTAATTTCTTCATGCTTTCGACAACTTGAAATTCTACTGCCGCTTTTGGTTTTGCAATTTCAGTCAATCTTTTCAATTTTGTGTCACGCCAATCTGCGGTGGGGGTTTTCCCCGTTTGCAAAAAATCGGTTATTTCAAAACCGATCTCGCCTAAATTTTGCAAATCAATTGCCAATTGTTTGGCTTCAAAAAGTGCGGCATTATTTTCGGTAATCGGTTTTAATTGAACGCCCGTATTATGCCAAACAGTAAAAAATGTTCCCAAGAGAGGGTAAAGGGATTTATCATCTTTTCGGGCAAGCACTTTCAATACTAATTTATTAAAAAGTCTTGCTTTCGGCGCATCAGCCTGAGCCGCATCAATCAAACCTGTCAATGGTGAAAGCATCGATTGCGGACGAACTTGGTAGCGTTGGTAAATTTTGACGGGTTCGATGATTCCTACTAAATTTTGTAAAGGCTCAATATAATCACTATTTGCTAAACGGCGAAGCAACATCGCTTGATTTTTGCGATGTGTTAAGCCTAATTCTTCCAGTTGCAGACTAATTATATCAAGGCGGCGATACATATCATCCACGTCATTGACCTCGCGCGACGACCACAAACGTTCGGCAATCGCGGCAGTTCGCGTCCAGATGCGCGAATCAATCGTTTCAGGCGAAACCCATTCGCTCCACATTGTTGCTTCGCCGCCCAAAACCCGTTTTTGTTCTTCTGCTGACAAAGTGGTATTCGCCGGAAGCGGGTCAACTACATAATGATCGGAAGCGGGCTGCATCAAATCAATGTAGTAGCCGTTCGAGAGAATTCCCTGATTTCCCTGTCGGGCGACTTTGGCAAGTGCTTCTTGCCCACGCCATGATTGAATAACGATATTTTTCGGGATCTCGGGCTGAAAGATTTCATCCCAACCCATCATAATTTTGCCATTTTTTTCGATGAATTTTAGAATCCGACGATTGAAATATTGCTGCAAATCGTCCTGAGTTTTTAAGCCGTTTTTCTTCATAAAGGCTTGAATCTGCGGATTCGCCGCCCATTGTTTGCCTTCGTTTTCATCACCGCCAATGTGCAGATACGCATCGGGGAAAAGTTGCGCCATTTCGGTAAAAAAGACTTCGAGCAATTTATAAGTTTTCTCGTTGGTCGGGTCTAAGGTCGGATCAAAAACGCCGGGTTGACGCTCAATTTTATAAGGTCCGGGCGCACTGGCAATTTCTGGATGTGAAACAACCCAAGCCGTCGCGTGTCCGGGCATATCGAATTCGGGCATCACGCGAATTCCACGATCAGCGGCATATTTGATGATTTCGCGGATTTGATCCTGTGTATAAAAATCACCGTCTGAACCCTGCAAATGCAGTTCGGGAAACTTTTTAGATTCGACGCGAAAGCCCTGATCTTCGGTCAAATGCCAGTGCAAAACATTTAATTTGACCGCCGCCATTGCGTCCAAATTTCGCTTCAAAACCTCCATCGGTTGAAAATGTCGGGCGGAATCAATCAACAGCCCTCGCCACGGAAAACGCGGTTTGTCTTGGATAGAAGCAGCGGGAAAATAAAATCCATCTTTGTCACGTTCCAAAAGCTGCAAAAAAGTTTCGAGTCCGCGCATCGCTCCCACCGTGGTTGGTGCAGTCAATTTCGCTTGTTTTTCGTTGATTTCGAGATTATAAGATTCATCATCTCCAAGTTTTGGAATCGTGTTTCCGGTTGATTGCGTCTCGATCAAAAGTTGTGCATTTGCCGAATCGTTTGAAAAATCGCGTGGAAACTCAAAAATTGTCCGACCTTCTAAACGGCGCATCACACGGGAAATGTATGATTTTAAACGTTCATCAGTTTTTCCTGTGATAGCAACGGTGAAAGTTTTTTTGACGGATAATCTGCCTGTTTTCCAAGCTATATTTGCCGGAACGGGCATTAAATTGCGGCGTTGATTTTGCAAATCCTGTGCTGAAATTGTAAAAAATGCCGATAACATCAGGGCAAAAACTAATAAATTTCTTATTAAAATCATTTTCATTCCGTCTATTTTTGTGCGTTAAAGGAATCAATTGCCTTTCGCATACAGTCGGCAATTTCCGTTGAGTCTGTTTTGAACATATTAAATCCGCCGTCCCATTCCCACCATGCATTTGGAATTTGGAGTTTGCCGAGTGCGGAATAAACGATTTCGGCGTGACGGCAACGGTCTTCTAATTTGGTGTTTTGGCTAAAAGAGCCAAATTCGCCCAAGAAAATCGGAACATTGTTTTTAGTTGACCAATCTTTTGCCGCTTTCAAATCCTTAAACATTTTTTCGGCTTTGGAATCTTCGCGGTAGGATTTGATCAAATTTTCTGTCCATTGTCCTTTGGCTTTGTCGGGCGTTTTTATTTTTTCATCGTTTGCCGGAAAAGGCAAAAATTTAACGTCCTCAATTCCTCCGACTCCTGCCCAAGTCGCACCTTGGTGTGTAAAGATAAATGGATCGTAATAATGAAAAGTGTAAATGATATTTGAATCGGCAAAAGGCTTAGAATTTATCATCGTTTGCCGACCATTCCACTCCTCAAATCCGACTATCAAAGTATGTTTTGGAGCAATTTCGCGGACGTATTTGATGAGCTGTTCGGCTTGCCAACGCCACGCTTCCGCCGACATATTGTGCGGCTCATTTCTCAATTCAAAAAAAACTTTTTCGGGGTCAGTATTTTTGTAGCGTTCAGCGATTCGCACCCATAAATTGACAAGTCTTTCTGCATTGGCAGCTTCGGGCATTGCACCGTCAAATTCGCTGTGATGCAGGTCAATAATCACATTTAAATTATTTGCCAATGCCCATTTAACAAAACTGTCCGCCATTTCCAAAGCCTTCGGATTATCCCATTCATATGGCTGTTTTAACTGCATCCAAGCACTAAAACAAATTGGGATCCGCACGGTTTTGAAACCCGCGTTAGCAATTTCGGCAAACATTTTTTCGCGTTTAGCGGCTTCCTCAGGTTTGGCAAAATCAGAATAATGCTTATCTTTCGCGCCTTTCCACCAATTATCGAGATACGAAACATTCATCCCGATTCCCATTCGCTCCGCCCGTTGAAAAGCCGCACTTTGGGCAATCGAATTGATGCCCAAAGCCAGCAGAATGATGAATAAGAAAAGTATTTTTTTCATTATTTGAGCGTAAATGTTTCCTTCATTTTACCAACCAAAACGGTAAAATCTCCGGCTTCAAAGGTTGGTTTATTATTTGAGCCGATGAAAGAAAAATCGTCCTTGTTCAATTTGAAAGTCAAAGTTTTGCTCTCACCAGCATTAAGCGAGATTTTGGCAAACCTTCTCACCCGTTTTCCCGGAGGCGAAAGTGTCGCCACTTCGTCCCGAAGATAAAGAATCGCGGTCTCTTTTCCGGCGCGTTTTCCGGTATTTGTAACTTTGAACGAAACATTTATCTCGCCATTCATCGGAATTGACTGTTTGTCGAGTTTCAAATCGCTGTATTCAAAAGTTGTGTAGCTTAAACCATGCCCAAAATCAAACTGCGGATTAGTCGCTACATTGCCGAATGTAGTTTCTTCAACCTCAAAAATTTTGTGATCGTAGGTCAAGTAATTATTCGGGTTACGCGGATAAGTAAACGGTAATTTTCCGTTTGGATTGTAGTCGCCGAAAAGCACATCGGCAATTGCCACGCCGCCTTCATTACTCGGATTGAGCGCAAGCAAAATTCCGGAAACTTTGTCGGCAATGCGGTTAATGATTCGCGGACGACCTTCGACCATTACTAAAACGACAGGTTTGCCCGTGGCAATAATTTTTTCGGCAAATTTCAATTGCGTTTCCGAAAGCGTTAAATCAGTCAAATTTCCGGGCGTTTCGGTATATGAACCTTCGCCGAGACATAAGACAACTACATCCGAATTTTTTGCTTCGCTAACGGCTTTATCAACATCAACTTCACGGTCAAACATGGTTGGAGTTGTATTGACTGAAGTTGTTCCCGGAGGTTGAATCAATTCAGTGCCCTGCACAAATTTGACATTCTTTTCGCCAAGTTTGGCTTTAATTGCCTGTTGAATTGTCAATTTATTGGTTGGATAAAGCGATTTTTCCGAACCTTGCCAAACCCAAGTCCAGCCGTTATTTAGCGAAATCAAGGAATCAGCAGTTGGTCCCGTAACAAGAACTTTTTTATTCTTTGCTAAAGGCAAAATTGCTGCATCATTTTTGAGTAAAACTAAAGATTCACGGGCAGCTTCAAGACTGGCTTGAGCAT
>DAORIL010000358.1:0-6849 GCA_035438525.1 Pyrinomonadaceae bacterium | reverse complement strand
GTTTAAGGGAAAAAGTAACGAAATAGATACGATATTTTTCCGAAATATTTGAAAGGTTTTCGAGCGATTGAATAACTCCAATCGCCCACAGAATTTCTTAACTTTTTACTTTTTACTTTCAACAACTACGGTCTGAACGCATACCAGGCTGTATTAATATTTCTCCAAATACCTGCAGTGTTTTCATTTGTCCATCTCAGATAAACAATGCCATTTTGGAAAAAATAACCTTGTCCTGAATAAATATGCCGCCCATCTTTGAATTGTCCAAAAGTGCAGAGAACTCCCGGGACTCCGCCGCTGCTGGTTGCTGAACACGAATTACGAAATGTTTTAATGACTGTGTTGTTAGTGTAAATTTCAAAATGCGAACCCGGAATAACCGTTATTGTTCCATAAAATGCGCCGCCTTGTTGATAAAAAAGTTTGCCTGATTGCGCGTATGATGCGATTGAAAAAATTGTAAATAAAAAAGCGATTGCTAATAATTTGCCGAATGAATTGCGAATAATATTTGTCATTGTTTTTTTCTCCTTTTTTGTTTTTACTTGAAGCACCTTTTTCGTCCTTCACAGTGCTAATGTCAAAAAGGAAAAAACATTTCAAAAGAAAATTATTTTTTTTCTCCAATATAAAAAAAATCTTGTTAATACAGCATTTTTGAGATAGATTAAAGTCAATTTTTCTTCGTCATTTCAGTTTCAATGGAAGCTAAAAGTTTGCTCAAAAAAGACTGGACTCCGACCCCCGAAGCCTTTGATAAAATGCTTGGTTGGTTACACTCTGACCGCGAACAAGCAGGTGCAGAATACGAAAAGATCCGCCAAAAGCTAATTAAATTATTCAAATGGCGCAATTGTCGTCCCGAAGAAGATTATGCCGACATCACTATCAATCGCGTTATGCGGAGAATTTCCGAAGAAGTTGAGGCTTCAAAAGATAAACCTTATTTATATTTTCACGGCACTGCTCTAAATGTTTTGCGCGAGTTTTGGCGTGGTGAACAAAAACACAAACAAGAAGATATTGATAATGTCACCATCGCTACCGAAAGCCCGCAGCAAAAAATAGAAGAAGACTTTGAAGATAGTAGAAAAGCTGCAAAATTCGACTGTATGCGGAACTGTCTGCGCCAGCTTCCCGATGAAACTCGCGGATTTATCGTTAAATATCATCACGGCGAAAGCAAAAAAGACGTTCGAAAAAGAATGGCTGAGGAACAAAATGTCCCGTTGAATGTGCTTCGCATCCGGGCGTGCCGTATCCGCACCGATCTCGAAAAATGCGCTGAAAGATGCGTATCGTTAAGAAATATTTGAAAAATAATAAGCAAAACAATCTGTGACTGAACGTCAAGTGCTTTTTATTAAATTTTTTTGAAATACTTTTTCCTTTTTGACATTAGGTTATTGAGGAGAAACTCGAACAATGAAATTAGTAACTGAAAAAGATGAAATGATGCGCCGCTATTTGTTAGACCAAATGTCTGACGAAGAACTTAACAGCATCGAAGAAAAATTTCTCGCCGATGATGATTTTTTTGATGAAATCGCAGCAGTGGAAGATGAACTTTATTACGATTACAAAGCCGGAAATCTTTCAGCCAATGACAAAATCGCCTTTGAGAAAAAATTCCTTGCCACCTCAGCAGATTTGCAAAAAGCGGATTTTGCCCAAGCATTATTACAGGCTACAACCGAAGTTTCTGCTCAGGAAACTGCACCAGGTCTTTGGCAATCAGTCGTTGCTTTTTTCAATTTTTCCAATGCTTCACTTCGGCTCGGAACTGCTGCAGCTTCGATTTTACTGCTTTTCATTGTTGGCTTTTTGATCTTTAATAATCTGAATAAACAAAAGATCGATGTTGCCGAAGTTCCCGAAGTTCCTGAAACTCAAACGCCAACGCCAACACTGATTGACGAAAAAATCATTGAACAAAAACAAAAAGAAAAATCTGAGTTAGAGAGAAAATTAGCTGAAGAAAAACAAAAAAGTGAGCTAGATGCTAACAAAATCAAGGAAATAGAAAAGCAAAAAGAAAAGATTCAAAATGAAATTGAAAAGAATCAAAATAAACAAATTACGCCCGAACAGCCGCAAAAATCTTTTATTGCGCTCATTCTTTCCCCAAGTTTAGTTCGAGGAAGCGGTGCAAAAACAGCAAAAGTCAAAGTAACACCCGAACTAAAAACCATCAATCTGACTTTGCCGATCAAAAAAGATTTTCAAAACGAAGAGTTCAAAATTGTCGTTCGCAATATTGATAGCGGCGCGACAGTTTCAAGTTCTAATGCCAGAACCGGCAAAAAAACTGCAGTCTCAGTTGGGATTTCCGCGAAGAATTTGCAACGCGGAGCGTATGAAGTTGTATTGATAACTCCTGAAAATGAAGAACTTGCTTCGTATTATTTCAACGTTGAAAAGTAAGATAAATACGGGCTAAAGCAAAACAAAAACAGCTTAGCCACAAGAGGCACAAAATTCACAAAAATATAAATCAAAGAATTCTTATTTTGTGTTTTTTGTGCCTCTTGTGGCTATTTTCTTATCCTGAGTTGCCATTGCAAATTCTTTTAGACAACTTTGAGCATATTTTTTACGCCCTGATGCGAAAAATATTCCAAAGCAACGTCGCAATCTTTTTTAATTTGCGCCTTTAGTTCGTCAATTCCATTAAACTTTCGCTCATCACGAATCCGATACAAAAAACGCAAGCGCAATGAATCGCCGTATAAATCGCCGTCAAAATCAAAAATATAGGTTTCAACTGATGGCTGCGTTTCATCTTCAAAAGTCGGGCGAACTCCAACATTTGTAATACTTCGCCGCCAAACATCATCAATCAAAGTTGCTGTGGCGTAAACTCCGAATTTCGGCACAACCCGATTTTTTGGTTTCAAATTAGCAGTCGGAAAACCAATGGTGCGTCCGCGATGAAAACCGTGAATAATTTGCCCTTCGACACCATAAGGTCTGCCCAACATTCGCCGCGCCAGATTAACTTCGCCGTCTTGCAGATATTTTCGGATCTTTGACGAAGAAATCCTGAGTCCGCGCAGTTGCACTTCGGGAACTTCATCTGCATAAAAGCCTAAATCACTGGAAATAGTGCGTAAAAGCTCAATATTTCCCGCTCGATTCTTACCAAATGCAAAACCTTTGCCCAGATAAACTTCTTTGGCCTTTAATCTTTCGTGAACCGTTTCGCGCAAAAATTCATCTGCATCAATCGCGGCAAATTCCTGATCAAAGCGAATGACAATCGTTTGTTTAATCCCTAAAAATTCAAAAGCGGCGAGACGTTGGTCAAGCGTTTGGAGCAGCGGCGGAGCATATTCCGGCGATAAAACCGAGCGCGGATGCGGATCAAAAGTAATCACCGTCGGCGTAGTATTCGTTGCCTCGGCTCGGTCAACCACCGTTTTCATAATGGCTTGATGTCCAAGATGCAATCCGTCAAAAACGCCAAGCGTCAAACAAGTCGGGCGCAAAATATTGGCATTATTAAGGTCGTGAAAAACTTTCATAAAATCACAAGGTGAAAAAGTGAAAGGGTGAAAAAGTGAAAAAGTTGGTTTACTAATTGAAAAAGGTTGATTAAATAGAATTACTTTTCAACTAGACAAAACTTTTTCACTTTTCTACTTTTAAACTTTTTCACTTTAATCTCAATTTCATTCCAACGTGCGAAGCTGTAAAACCTAAATCTTTATAAAACCGATGCGCGTCAGTGCGGTCGGCGGCGGTTGTCAGTTGGACAAAGAGACAATCTTTTTCTTTCGCCCGATTTATCGCAAACTCCATAAACTTTTTGCCGATTCCCTGCCCGCGCAATTTGCTGTCAACCCGCACCGATTCGATCAACATTCGTTTTCCGCCTTGAAACGCAATGTTTGGGATAAAAGTTAATTGCATTGTCCCGATAACTTCGCCGTCAATTTCGGCAACTATCAATTCATTATTCGGACTCGAATCAATTTCCGCAAATGCTTTGAGATAACTTTCGGGCAAAGGTTCTTCGTATCGCTCACGCTGACTGCCGAGAAAATCATCGGCAAGCATTCGGACGATTGCGGGTAAATCTTTTATTGTGGCTGGGCGGAAATTTGGGTTCATAATGATTAATATTCACCAATAACCATTCCCAAATTGTCCTTGAGAATCATTTTTTTTTCTAAAGTTCTTTCTTCCCAATCAAGTGAATAAACGATTGGTAAATCTTCTACAGATATTTTAGTTCCAGTAATTACAAACCAGTATTCTTTTCGACGAATAACAGTCCATTGATTCTTTTTGTTTGGTTCAACAAAAATATACTCTTTTGATCCAGAGTCAACTCCTTGATGAGTTATTCTTAAATAACAAAGAGTTTTTTCATTCCAGCATTGCCAAATAATTTCACGAAGTTTTTGATAATCACATTCGCCTTTTCGAGTTATATTTCCACACCGGAAACTTCCTCCATCAAAATAATCCTTAATAGTTCGGTTCTGAATAACAGCTTTGGAAATAATTGATTTATCAGTTGAAGTAATTTTCGGCAACTTACGCTGTCCTAAAATCGAAACTGAAACAATTATTGAAAGTAGAAAAGCATTTACAACAATTCTCATTTTCTAATCCTCAACAACTAACTCATCGTATCCAAACTGCACATTATCAGGCAAAAGGAGCGAATCTCTTTCGTGCATAATATCGTGATTCAAATGCGTTAAAAAAGCACGTTTCGGCTTTAAATCTTCGATATAGCTCAAGGCTTCTTCTAAACATAAATGCGTTGAATGCGGTTTGATTCGCACACAATCAAGGACGAGCACATCCAAGTCGCGCAAGCCTTCCATCGAATCTGGCGGAATCGTTTTCAAATCGGTAACGTAGGCAAAATCATTGAAACGATAAGCAATAACGGGCAATTCTCCGTGAATGACTTCGAGTGGTGTAATTGTTAAATCTTTGCCAATACAAAACGGCGCATTCGGTTCAACTATGTGCGGAATGAGTTGCGGCAAACCTCCGCCAAAGTGCGTCGGCTGAAAAATATATTGAAAAATCCGGCGCAAATCCTTCCACGCGATTTCGTTGGCATAAACTCCCATTGCACCGTAACGAAAATTTAACGGACGAATATCATCCAAGCCAAAAACGTGATCAACGTGGCAATGAGTAATTAAAACTGCATCTAAATATTTGATTCCGGCGCGTAAGGCTTGTTGACGAAAATCAGATGAAGTATCAACTAGAATCGTTTTTCCCGCGTGTTCGATGAGGATTGAAACCCGTAAGCGTTTGTCTCGTGAATCAGTTGAAAGACAAGTCTCGCATTCACAAGCAATTGATGGCACGCCTGTTGAGGTTCCTGTTCCTAAAAAGGTTAATTTCATAAACAAGTTACAGAGTTACAGATAGTTACAGATAGTTATCAGAAAGCTACAACTCTCAAACTACCCGCAACTAACTGTAACTCTGAAAACTACTTCCTACCCAAAATATCTTTCGCTGAAAATTTCTGCGCTGCTTGAGCTTTGAGTTTTTCTTCTGCCATGCGGTTAATTTGGACAAATTGCATTTTCAAATCGGATAAAATCCCGGTTAAAAGTTCGGCTTCTTTCGGATGCAAATTACCGTTTGTTTTTTCTTTGAGCATTGAAAGGACTTCGATCCAATATTTTCCGCTTTCTAAATCAATCGTTCTTTGTCCGGTGGCGGGATGCGGCATTGCGCCTAAACTGGCGGCGGCATTGGTTGCCAGAGTCGAAAGAAAATTAACAAAACTGGCGGGATTTTCTGCATCAGGAAAATCCTCTTCCATTTCGTCAATTTGCGGAGTTGTGTCAATTTCCTCAGCAACCGGCGCATTTTCATAGTCTTCGACCACTTCTTTAGTTGGTTCAAACACTGGAGGTTTTTCTTTTTCGATCTCTACGCCTTCGCGCACACTACCGTCAAAATTAAACTTTCGTCTGTCAGTAACTTTTAATACAACTTCTTCGTTATCTTCTTTTCCAATCATAATTCCCTCAATTTTTCTACTTCAATACTAACATTTTGAGGATTAGTTAGGGAAGTTGCGGAAGTTTAAGGAAGTGCTGGATGTTGCGGAAGTGAAAACCAATGATTTCCTTCCTAAACTTTCTAAACTTCCCTAACTTCCCTAACTTTTTCCTTTCACAACTTCCTAAACTTCCCAAACTTTCCTAAACTAAACAACTATGTCTAAAACTTTTGATGAATTAATTTCCGTAATGGCTCGGCTTCGTGCGCCGGGCGGATGTCCATGGGATCGTGAGCAGACTTACGCGAGTCTGTCGCAATATCTGATCGAAGAATGTTATGAAACTTTCGACGCGATTCAGGAAGCAGATCAAACGGGCGATACTAAAAATTTGACTGAAGAATTAGGCGATGTCTTGCTGCAAGTTGTTTTTCACTCAACAATTGCGGCGGAACGCGGAGATTTTACGATTGATGAGGTCGTGCAGGGCGTTACGGAAAAACTGATTCTGCGCCATCCGCACGTTTTTGGCGAAAAAGAACTAGAAACTGCGCAAGATGTTTTGAATAATTGGGACGAGCTCAAAAAAGAGCAGCAAAAAGCATCAGGCAAAGTTGAAAAAGTAAAAGAATCAATTTTAGATGATGTTCCGGTTCACTTTCCTGCCCTTTTAGAAGGTCAAAAACTGACCAAAAAAGCCGCTAAAGTTAAATTTGATTGGGAAAATACCGACCAAATTTTTGACAAATTGACCGAAGAAACCGACGAAGTAAAGGCTGCGATTGAAAAAAATGAGAATGTCGCAGAAGAAATCGGTGATTTGCTTTTTGTTGTCTTGAATCTGGCACGAAAATTAG
>DAORIL010000357.1:0-6860 GCA_035438525.1 Pyrinomonadaceae bacterium | reverse complement strand
AGCTTAAAATTGATAATCAACGGCTTCGCGCTCAACTGGAACGCAACAAAGCCTTACCGGAAATTGTTGCCGAATCTCCGCAGATGAAAGAAGTTTTGCGTCTGGCGCAAAGAGTTGCCCGTTCGGAAACATCGGTTTTGATCACAGGTGAATCGGGGACCGGTAAAGAATTGATCGCACAGGCTTTACATCGTCTTTCAGCTCGTGCCAACAATACTTTTATAGATTTAAACTGCGCCGCTTTACAAGATTCTTTGCTTGAATCTGAACTTTTCGGACATGAAGCAGGCGCATTCTCCGGTGCACGCGCCCGCAAGCTCGGACTTTTTGAAATTGCTGATGGCGGAACGCTTTTCCTTGATGAAATTATGGAAATGCCGATGGCTTTGCAATCAAAATTACTCCGTGCCTTGGAAACAAAAACATTTTTTCGGGTTGGAGGGGTGCGAAAAGTTGAAGTCAATGTTCGGCTGATCGCCGCTACGAATCGCCGCCCGGAACAAGCAATTGCCGAAGGTTTATTTCGTTCAGACCTGCTCTATCGTGTCAATAGTTTTGAAATAAATATTCCGCCGCTCCGCGAACGACGTGAAGATATTGAACCGTTAGCGCGGTATATTCTGCAAAAAATTGCCGGAGTAAACGCTCCTGAATTAACTACTCAAGCGACCGAAGCATTGTGCAATTACCGTTGGACAGGCAATGTCCGACAGCTTCGAAATTGTTTGGAGCGGGCAGTTTTATTATCTGATAACGGAAAGATCACGACCAAAGATTTACCACCGGAAGTGGTTTATCAAACCTCTGCGCCGAGCGTTTCAGTCAGCTACAGTTCGCCAAAAGAAACTGCGCCATCAAATCCTTTCCACAATCCGCCGCCAACCGCTTTACGCGATGTCGAAAAACAACAAATTATTGGCGCACTTGAAAAAACAGGCTGGCATCGGGGCAAAACTGCCGAATTGCTTGGGATTTCGCCGTCAACGCTTTATCGCCGTTTGCGCGAATATGATTTAGATGCAGGACGTTAATAAATAAAAATAAGGAAATAATTATGAAGATTTTGAGATATATTTTCTTGGCAATTTTCACGCTTATTTTAGTGCAGACAGCTTTTTCGCAACAAACTTTTATTGGCAGAGTTGTCGAAATTGTTGATGGAAAAACAGCTGTGATTCAAATTGATTCAGTGAACAAGATTAAAGCCGAATTGGAATATATTGAAATTCCTGAACCTGATCAACCCTTACGTCAAGCTGTTAAAGAACATCTGCAAACTTTATTATTGGGAAAAAATGTCGAATTTGTAGTTAGAACAATGATGCTGACTCGTTTGGTTGGCAAAATTTATATTGGTGAAGTTGACATCAGTCAGCAAATGCTGCGGGATGGCGCCGCGTGGTATGCAGTTTCGGACAAAAAATATCAGGATGCAACCGAAAGCGAAAATTACCAAATCGTTGAAGCCCAAGCCAAATTGGAAAAACGCGGTATTTGGGGAATTGATAACTTAAAACCGGCTTGGGAATTTCGGGCGGCAAAAGAAAAAGCCAAAAAGGAACAAGAATTATCGGCTCAAAATTTAACTGTCGAAGATATTTCAACTAAGCCTACCAAAAAAAGAACAACCGTAGCCGATCAACCAAAAGCTAATGGTAATCTCGAAATGTGGGCAAATGTGAGCGGTGTCGAGTCAAAAAAAGTCGGCGGAGCAATCGGTTTATATTCAGGTTATAATTCGTTTGCCAATATCGGCTATACTTTTACAGATGGTGCTTTTTTTGATTTAGCCGGCGGTAAAACAACTCAAAAAGTAGAAAGCCGAATCTTTTATGTTTATCAGGGAGAACAACCAACCGGAGTTCAAGTCGGATTTGTCGTTGCTTTTCTTTCTGAAGCTGCCAAATATCGTTTTGAAAATTCTAACAGTTTAACCTTGGTCGTTGACAACAAAAAACTTGCGATTGGAAAAGCGATCCGTTTTGATCGGACTGACGGGGCAAGAGCGCAGGAACTGCTTGCATACAAAGTTGATCGGACAATATTGGAAAAGATCGTCAAAGCCAAAAAAATCAAATTTACAGTTGGAACATTTTCAGGAGAAATGAAAGACGATTTTCAAAAAATGGTTGATAATTTGTTGAAAAATTCCAAATAAGTAAATACTGATTGAATTTTTGAGAGTTCATTAAAGGCTGCCGAAAAGTAGCCTTTTTTTGTGCCATAAATTTTTAGGTGCTCAAAATTTTGTTGATAAACTTAATTGTTTGGCTTATCATCTAACTCACCAAATTTAACCAAAAAGAAGGAAAAAATTATGAAAAAAATTGCAATTTTATGTGTAGCTTTTATTTCTGTGGCATTATTTGCCTTTTCTGCCTCAGCCCAAGGCAGTTCAACAACACCGACAGCTAAATCGGAAGAGAAGAAAAGCGATGATAAAAGCCCATTATTAGCCAGTTGGGAAGTTAGTATTTCTGCTCAGGGACAAGAAATCCCCGGAACACTCAAACTGGAAAAAGATGGAGATGCTTTCAAAGGTTCATTGACCACAGATTTAGCTGATAGCCCTTTCAAAAATATCAAGATAAATGCTGACAACACCTTTACTGCTGAAATGAGTGCCAATATTCAAGGGCAATCCTTTGAAGGCACGGTGACAGGCAAACTAGATGGAGAAAAACTGACCGGCGAAATTAGCCTTTCGGGTTTAGGTGCATTTCCCTATACTGGCAAAAAGTCGGCAAAGTAAAAAGTAGAAAGTAAAAAGTAAAAAATAGAAGAAGGTTACTTTTAGTAGCTTTCTTCTATTTTTTATGTGAAAAGTGAATTTTTAGTATAAGCAAAAGGAACTTTTATAATTAATTGGTGTCTAACTAAATGAAAAAATTTTTATACAAAATTCAATCGGCGGAGGCTAAAATCCAGTGGAATCAAGAATAAAGCAATTTTTCATTAAATCGCCTTTTATTTCAATTTCATTATTAGCAGGCTTTTGGCTATTAATTCGCGGATTCGTTTATCAATTTACCCGCTTTTGGTTTTTTGATATTCCGTTTGTTAAATATTCACCAATAGCACCCGAACTCAACATTGCTGATACATCAATGATTGTAATTCTTATCGGAGAAATCAGTGCAATTATTGGACTTTGCAGAAAAAGCGAACGCCTTAGATATTGGGGATTTCTAATTTTGCCACTCAATTTCCTGGTTTTTTACTGGTTGCTTAATTTGATAGTTTGGGCATTAGCCCCACCGCCCGGAATTGATTACTAAATAGTATTTTTGACATTACTTCTTTACTTCTTCAACCTTGCCTCAACATTATTTGCTTTCAATGAATTCCCTGTTGCCCTCTGTAAATCTGCAATAGCTTTATTAAGTTCGGTTTGTGCCCGCAGTTCGGCACTTCTGGCAGTCATTAAAGCGGTTTGACGCTCCAGAACTTTATATATATCAGATTGACCTGCATCTAATTTTCTCTGTTCAGATTCATATTGTTTGACGCTGTTTTCGCGGGAAATCGCAGCAGCCCGAAGTCTGGCTTCGGATGTTCGTAAGCTCTGCAAAGCGTTTCGCACATCAACCTGGATTACTTGTTCTACTTGTTCCCGTTGCGTTTGAATTTTTTCTTCTTCGACCAAACTTTTACCTAGTTGCGCCTCAGCAGTTTTGTTTTTCAAAGGAAAATTAAAATTCACGCCAACCCTCAAAGTTGGATATTTTTGAGCAAAAATGTCAGAAACAGTTGAAGCTGAACCACCTAAATTTTGCAAAAGATTGCCTTGCTGAGCCAAAAATGCCTGACACTGAGTCGAAGTCGGAACCGAACAAACCGAACCGGCTAACGGATTTGTGAAAACAGGATTCGTTGTTCCGCCAACACCTGAACTTGTGTAACTGGCGAAAAGATCAACTTGCGGTTTGGCTTGGTCTTTATAGAATTTTTGGTCAATTTGGTTAATTTCTTTGGCAGTATCATTCAATTCCAATTCAGGACGATTTTGCAGAGCTAAATCTAATGCTTCGGGCAAAGTCGTGTTAGGAGTATCCAAATCAACTTTGTCAGTTGGAATCAAGGAAACGCTCCAAAGTGGATCATTTTTATCTTTGGCAATCAGATTTTTCAAAACATTTTCTGCCCGATTGACCGTGTCAAGCGCATCATAAACTGCTAATTCCAGATTAGCTACCTGGGTTTGTGCCGCGACAATATCAATCTGTGCTAATTGCCCTTCCTTAACCAGTCGTTCATTATGAGCAAGCTGATCTTTGGCATCACGGATCCCATCGCGCTGGACTTGCAGATTCCGTAACGCAAAAGTTAGATCCCAATAAGCACGTTGAGTTGTAGCAATAATATCAATTGATTTTTGCCGAAATTGGGTATCAGTCAAGGATAAATTTTTCTTGGCAATCTCGATTGTGCGGCGTTGCGAATCAATGCCTCGTCCGCGAAACAACGGTTGATTAAAAGTAAAATTGAAGGAAGCATTATCCTGCGGACTTAAAATTGAAATCGGATTGTTGGTAGTAACCCGTTGATTATTAATAGTTGCAGAATAAGTAGATCCGTATTTTTTGAAAAAACCGCTAAAACTTGCGTTTGAAACTAAAGAACCGTTAGTTGTCGTTTGATTAGAACTAAAAACACTTAAATTCGGCGTGGTTGACCGTTCATAATAGCTTGATCCTGAAACTTTCGGTTCATAAAAACCGTCGGCCGCTTGTAGATCAAACTCAGCAGATTTAACGTTTTGCCGCGAAACTTCAATATCTTTGTTGTTTTCCAAGGCTAATTTGATAGCATCACGCAGAGCTAGACTTTTCTGTTCCAGCATATCAACTCCAACTCTGCCTAAATCCGGCAAACTTTTATCATCTGATTGATATTTTGGCGCAATCGGCGGAACACCCTGTAGATTTTCAGGTTTAACGTTTTGTGTGTCATCAACCTTGGGGGTAGGAGTCGGTGTTGGCGTAGGCGTTTTGTCTTGCGCCATCCCAAAACCTGTTAAAGATAAAATTGTTAAAAATAAAAATAAGTGCTTTTTCATAAAAGTAAATGCTTACTTCACAAGAAACTGCGAATAAATAAAACCACCAAAAATTAAAGCAAAACCGCCAATTTCTCCGACGATTAAGCCATACATAAACCAAGTCGTAATAAAATTACTCTCACGGAACATATTGTCCGTTCGATTCAAATAACCTTCTCTGATATAACCGATAACCGTTAGAATAAAATAACTTAACGGAACAATGACGATTATCGTTTGCCAAAATTCACTAAACGGCGAAAACTCAAGCAATTTGGCAATGACTAAACTTGCAAAACTGTAAAAGAACGAAGCGCGATGAGCAATATCAACGTAAACAGGCGCCTGGTGATTTTCACTTTTCATAATCTGCGAATATTTCCAAATACCTGTCAACATTCCACTTAGCAGAAATAATCCTGAACATAAAAGCGAAATTTTGATTGCGAAACTCATCATTCAATCCAAAATCTGAAATCTAAAATCGGCTAAATCCATCGTCTAATCCGTTTTTTATAATCCAAATATTCTTCGCCAAATTTGCTTTCAAGATATTTCTCTTCACGCAAAATCACGCCGAAATGAATTATCAACAAAATAATCGGCAAAAATGGCAAAAACCAAACGAAATTAAAAAAGCAGCTGATGCCGAGGTAAATCAGAATCATTCCTAAATAAATCGGATTGCGGCTAATTCGGTAAACCCCTGCCTCCAAAATTTTTGTCGTCGGCTTCCACGGCTCAATGTTAGTTTTAGCTCTTCGCATTTGGGCAAATGCAACAGCAATAACTGCAATACCGATAAGAAATAACAAATTGCCGAATAAAACCGCCAACCCACCGGGCAACATTTGCAATGGATAAAACCAACTGATAATCCCGCCCACAACCAAACCGCTCAAAAAAATTAATGGGGGCGGGGCGATGACTTTGGGATTATCATTTTTTTCATCTATTTCCATAATGAGCATTTCCGCTGATGACTTTTCCCTCGGAATTGAAAATTAAAACCTCGGCAACTTGTTGATTCTTTTGGTTTTTATAAAGAATCGTCAAGCTGTTGGCTCCGACCAAAACGCTTTCCAATTCAAAATGTAAATCGGGAATGTTTGCCAATCCGTTTTCCCAATACGGACGAATTTTATCTTTTCTTTTCAAAGTTCCGCTTGGTTCGTTCATTCTTTCAAAGATCAAGGGCGAAGACATTTCAAAGTCTTCGGTATAGTGCGAAAAAATGCGCTCCAGGTCGTGTGAATTCCACGCCTTAATCCATTCTCTCGCAAAATTTTCTGCCCAATTTTTATCAATCATCAGTGTTTTCCAAATATTGAACTCGTTGCTGCGGTAAATCTTCGTCTGATGCCGCCAAACAATCTATCTGATAATCTGCCAATTCGTTGGAAGATATGGAGTTGCGACAAATCGTCAAAATACGAGTAGAAAACCGGAACCGCTAAAAGTGTTAAGAGCAAACAGAGCGATTGTCCGCCGACCACCAAAACGCCGATAGAACGGTTTGTTCCCGAACCTGCTCCGCGTGAAAGAACGAGTGGAATCATCCCTGCCACAAGCGCAATTGTCGTCATCAAAATCGGACGCAGACGGTCACGGTTGGCTTGAATAATCGCATCGTAACGGCTCATTCCGTGTTCACGTAAATTGTTTGTATGGTCAATTTGCAGAATTGCATTCTTTTTAACCACACCGAACAGCAACAAAATTCCAAGTCCCGAAAAGATGTTGACGGTTTGTCCCATGATCAACAGCGACAAAATCGCAAACGGCACCGAAAGCGGCAACGTCAGCAAAATCGTGATCG
>DAORIL010000356.1:0-6861 GCA_035438525.1 Pyrinomonadaceae bacterium | reverse complement strand
CACCTTTTTGATTTGCAATAGCTATAATCATTCTTAGTTTTTATCCAATTAAATCAGGCCATTCCTCTATAGGTTTTTGAATATCTTCGAAATCTTCTTCTTCTAATTTATTTTGGATAGTGGTTGATGAATTTGAAATATCTAATACTTTTTGAGCAACAAAAATAGGGCAATCGGTTCGCAAAGCAAGCGCAATTGCATCTGAGGGTCTGGCATCAATTGAAATAGTATTGTCTGATGAGTCCTTCATTTCAATGATGGCATAAAAGGTATTTTCCAAGAGATCACTTACCAAAATTTTTTCAACCCGACATTTCATTTCGGTAATGACATTTCTAAGCAAGTCGTGAGTCATGGGTCGTTGGGGAACAATTTTCTCTATTTCCAATGCAATGGCATTTGCTTCATAAGCTCCGACCCAGATGGGAACTATAGCTTCTCCTTCAACCCCCTTTAGAACAACTATCGGAGTGTTACTGTTTGGATCCATTATTAAGGCACCAACTTTTACTTCAACAAACATAATTTTTAAATTATAAGACAACCCCATAAAGAGTATTGCTTTTATTTTCAGTTATTCTAACATTAATAATCTTCCCAAGTAAGTCAGGATTGCCCTGAAAATTTACGACCTTATGACAAGTTGTATGTCCGGTAAATTGATTTTCGTATTTTAAATTTTTACGTTCAACCAACACTTCAACTGATTTATTAACATATCCGGCTAAAATGTTATCTTGAATAGATTTCTGGATTTTCTCCAACTCTAAAAAACGCCTTGTTTTTTCCTCAAAAGTAACATCATCCTTCATTTCAGCCGAGGGCGTTCCTTTCCTTATAGAATACCTAAAAGTGTATGCGCTATCATACTGACAATATTCGACTAATTGTTTAGTAGCCTCAAAATCCTCAAGCGTTTCCCCCGGAAACCCAATAATTATATCTGTAGTTAAAGAAATATTCCTTGGAGAGTTTTTAATTATATCAATTCTTTGAAGGTAACTTTCAATTGTGTGTCCACGACGCATTGCCTTTAGTATTCGATTACTACCAGATTGAACAGGTAGATGAACCCAATTGCATAAATTCTGATGTTCATCTATTGCTTTAACTATATCAGGGTGAAAATCTCTAGGAAAAGAAGTTGTGAATTTGATTCTGTCCATCCCAGTTGCTGCAACAGCTCTTAATAATCTGGAAAATGGGGTAGCCCCTTTAAATAGCTCAAGTCCTGATTCAAGTTTGGGTCTGTAACTGTTGACATTTTGACCGATTAGATGAATTTCCTTGATCCCTTTACTTTTAAGTTCCAATACTTCTCTGATAATGTCTGAAGCTAAGAGGCTTTTTTCGCGACCTCTGGAAAACGGAACTATACAATAGGTGCAAAATTTATTACAACCCTCGATAATCGGAACAAAAGCAATATGTTGGGTTTGCCTTTGGGATTCAGAAACACTCCAATCATAATTCTCTTCTCGTTCACCTAAATCAATGACTTTTTTTCCTTTCCGAAAAACCTCATTAATAGCTTCATCTGTTCGACCAATTGCTTTTGTCCCTAAAATGAAATCAATGCCTCGATTTTGTTGGAAAAGGGTTTCGCCTTCGAGCTGGGCAACACAACCCATAACTCCGACAATCGGTTTTTTTTCTGTGGAGTTGCTAACCTGTCCGACTCTCGTATAAAGTTTGTGTTCAGCCTTTTCCCTAACTGAACAGGTATTAAACAAAATTACGTCCGCAAATTTTTCATTGGATGTTATTTCAAAACCCTTTGTTTCGAGTAAAGTTGCAACTCGTTCCGAGTCCGAAACATTCATTTGACAGCCAAAAGTTTCTAAATAGACCTTTTTCATAAAACTATGGAGACCACAAAAACCAAAAAATCAAAAGATTTCGTTCATTTGCATCTACACACTGATTATAGCCTTTTGGAGAGTGCAATCCAACTGAAACCATTAGCAAAACGTTTGAATGAGTTAGAAATGCATTCCTGTGCAATTACCGACTATGGCAATATGTATGGCGCAATTTCATTTTATAACACAATGAAGGCTAATGGAATCCATCCGATAATTGGCTATGAAGCTTTTCTGACGTTTGAAAGCCGTTTTGATAAAAGTTCGAATCTGAAAAGCGGTGAGCGTCCTTATTATCATTTGGTTTTATTGGCGAAGGATATGGAGGGATATTATAATTTAGCCTTTTTATCATCTAAAGCATTTACTGAAGGAATGCATTATAAACCAAGGATAGATATAGAATTACTCTCAGCACATTCAAAAGGATTAATTGGAATTTCCGGTGGTTTTAAAGGTGCAGTTTGGCATTTCTTACAACAAAAGAATTTTGCTGAAGCATTAAATAAATCCAAAATACTGGAAGATATATTGGGAAAAGGAAACTTCTTTTTAGAAATTCAAAACCATGATTTAGAATCTGAAAAAAATATTTATAAGGATTTGATCGAACTTTCAAAAAGTTCGGAAATTCCCTTAGTAGCAACAAATGACGCCCATTATTTAACAGCCGAAGATTCACGCGCACATGAACTTTTATATTGCATTTCAGAAGGCAAAACAGTTAATGATGCTTCACGCACGCGATTTGGTAATTCAAATTATTTTGTTCGTTCTGCCGAAGAAATGTGGCACATTTTTGGAAATGAACTGCCAGGTGCTTTAAACAAAACGCTTGAAATTTCTGAAATGTGTCAAATGAAATTACCCAGTGGGGATAATTTAACTCTGCCTGAATTTCCGATTCCTTCAGAATCACAGTGTAAAACCACCGATGAATATTTTGAATTAGTTGTGATGGAAGGGTTTGAAAAGAGAAAAAATTTGGTTTGGTTAAAACAACTAAATGAAAGAACTTTAAAATACAGCCTCGAAGACTATGATCGACGGATTAAAATTGAAATCGAAACAATTCGGAACATGGGTTTTCCGGGGTATTTTTTAATTGTTTGGGAGTTCATTCGATATGCAAAAGAAAAAGGTATTCCAGTGGGACCGGGACGGGGGTCGGCGGCAGGCTCTCTGGTGGCTTATTGTTTGGAAATAACCGATGTAGATCCCATCCAATATGATTTACTTTTCGAAAGGTTTTTAAATCCTGAAAGAGTTTCGATGCCTGATATTGATATTGATTTCTGTGTCCGCGGGCGGGGTGATGTAATAAATCATGTGACGGAAGTTTATGGTAGAGATTCAGTATGTCAAATCATTACTTTTGGAACAATGGCTTCCAAAGCAGCAATTAAAGATGTCGGGCGAGCTTTGGATATGCCTTATGCAGATGTCGAAAAAATTGCAAAATTAATTCCTCCACCGGTTCGTGGAAGAAATATCAGTATTTCTCAGGCATTAGAACAAGTGGAAGATCTCAGAAAAGCTATAAATACAAATGAAAAAGTAAAAGAACTGGTGGATTTAGCCAGACGATTGGAAGGTTGTTCAAGGCATTCATCTGTTCATGCTGCCGGGGTTGTTATTTCGCCCAAGCCCTTGCATGAGTTGGTTCCGATTTCGCTTTCAAGTAAAAGTGAGTTAACCAGCCAATATACAATGAATGATCTAGAAAAAGTTGGAATGCTTAAGATGGATTTTCTTGCCTTAACAACTTTAACTATTATAAGCGATTGTTTAATTGCGCTTAAAGCAAAAACCGGAATCGAAATTGATTGGAGTTTGGTTAACTTAAATGATGAAAAATCTATGGCACTTTTCGGTGAAGGGCGAACCGAGGCTATCTTTCAGTTTGAATCGTCGGGGATGCAGGAAATATGCCGTCGTTTGAAACCGAAAGAATTAGAAGATTTAGCCGCTCTAAATGCCCTTTATCGACCCGGACCTTTAGATGGAGGGATGGTTGATGATTTTATTTCACGTCATCGTGGGGAAAAGAAAGTAACCTATTTGGTTCCGCAGATGAAGGACATTTTGAACAATACTTATGGGATTTTGGTCTATCAGGAACAAATTATGCAATTGGCTCAAAAACTTGCCGGATACAGTCTTGGTGAAGCAGATATGATGAGACGAGCCATGGGTAAAAAGAAACGTGAAGAAATGGCTGTTCACGAGGAGAAATTTGTTAATGGGGCAATCGCACGTGGTATTGCGAAAGATAAAGCTGAGAAAGTTTTCGATTTAATGAAACAATTTGCTGATTATGGGTTTAACCGGAGTCACTCGGTTGCTTATGCTTATTTAGCGTTTCAAACTGCTTACCTTAAAGCGCATTATCCTGCTTATTTTTATGCATCAGTTTTATCAAACGAATCAGACGATACAACTAAGATTTATAAATATTCCAATGAACTGAGGCATGCCGGGTTAAAACTATTACCGCCTGATGTTAATGAAAGTGATGCAGGTTTTACCCCTTTAGATAATGCAGTCCGGTTTGGTTTGAATGCAATTAAAGGAATTGGTTCAAACAGTGTTCAGTCCATTTTAGAAGCGCGGAAGAAGGGAAGGTTTACTTCCCTCTCAGATTTTACTTCAAGGATTGATCAGGGGTCCGTTAATCGACGAGGTTTGGAAAGTTTGATTTGTGCAGGTGCCTTTGATTCCATAAAACCAATGGATTGTTCGGTTAATTTATGGAGGGCTCGGCTGTTTGCTGGTATTGAATCATCCCTTTCTCAGGCACAACGTAGTTGGAACGATAAATTAAAAGGACAAAGTGGGCTGTTTGGAGAGATTGAGGAAGGTTTTAGTCAAGCGGATGAGGAATTACCCTGGGCGGAAGCTTGGAGTCAGTTAAAACTGTCTCAGGAAGAAAAATCAGCCGTTGGTTTTTACCTTTCGAATCACCCCTTGGATGAACATCAAAGGACTTTGGAGGAGATGGGGATTAAAAATATAGCCGATTATGCAGAGGCTTTGCCGGGTGAAATGATTACAGTTTCGGGAATTGTTTCAGGTTTTCAGGTGAAATTCAGTAAAAAAGGAAATCGTTTTTGTATTTTTAAATTAGAAGATCAAACAACTGGAGCAAAATGTTTAGGTTGGGCAGAGGCTTATTCTAAATTTTCAAATTTGTTAAAAGAGGATGAATTATTAATTGTTACGGCTAAAGTTGAGTCCGTTGATGGACAGGAAATGACCTTGATTATTGACAATGTAACCTCCCTTGAGGATGCAATTCCTTTAAGGGCTCAAAAATTGTCTATCACTTTGGAAGAAAATAAAATCGGGGAAAATTTATTCGAAGACGTATTTGCCTTATTGAGTAAGAATCAAGGAAAATGTGATGTAGTTTTTAATTTGAATTTAAAGGAAAAACTAAAAGTTGAGATTTTGTCGCAGCCTTTGCGTATTCAGGGAACAAAAAATCTGGAGCGTGAATTAATTGCCAAAGGTTGTGAAGTATTTTGGTATCTGAATTAAAAAAAATTATGACAAAAACCGCTTTTGAAAGGGTGCAAACCGCCAGACATCCTGAACGTCCCTATACTTTGGATTTATTAAATGTCATCTTTGAGGATTTTATTGAAATTCACGGGGATCGACGTTTTGCTGATGATCCCGCATTGGTTAGTGGTTTCGCTAAAATTGAAGGAATTGAAATTGCTGTTGTCGGACAGCAAAAAGGGCGGGATATTAACGAAAGAAGGTATCGTAATTTTGCGATGACCAAACCCGAGGGATATCGAAAGGCACTTCGGGTAATGTCTTTAGCCGAAAAATTTGGGAGGCCCATTGTTACCATAATTGATACTCCAGGGGCTTATCCGGGAATTGATGCTGAGGAGCGTGGACAAGCCGAAGCCATTGCGTTTAATTTGCGTGAAATGGCAAATCTAAAAGTTCCCATTGTTGTAGTTGTGCTGGGAGAGGGAGGTTCCGGAGGAGCCTTAGCGATTGGGGTTGGAGACCGGGTTTTAATGTTGGAAAATGCTGTATATTCAGTAATTACTCCGGAAGGTTGTGCGGCAATTCTTTGGAAGGATGCCGGACAAGCTGCTAAAGCGGCTGAGGGACTTCGTTTGACAGCTGCGGAATTAGCTTCGTTTGGATTAATAGATGAAGTAATCCAAGAGTCTGATCTTTGGACTTTTGGGAGTGAGTCGGTAGAAAATCAAAAAGTTTTTTCAGTTTTGAAAAAATCAATTTTAAAACATCTTAAAGAATTGATGAGGTTGCCGACCAAAAAATTATTGAATGAAAGATATGAGAAATTTAGAAGAATGGGAAAATTTGAAGACTAAAAAAGGATGAAAAACTCATCCCTTTTTTAGTTCAGTAGATTTTTGGGTTGTTTGAAATTAAAAAGGAATATCATCGTCTGAGGGAGTTGGCGAAAAATCTGAATCTACAACCTGATCATCATGCGGAGAATTGTTTGAAAGTTCTTCGCCACGGTTGCCTCCTAAAAATTGCATGTCGGTAGCGTGAACTTCCAAAGTATAACGGTTTTTCCCGTCACGATCTGACCATTCTTCAACTCTGAGCCTTCCTTCGATATAAATCGGACTACCTTTGGTCAAGAATTTCGAAGCGTTTTCTGCTTGTTTGCCCCACAAGGTAATTTTGAACCAAGTTGTTGCATCTAACATTTCGCCGGTTTTATCGCGGCGTTTTTCATTAGTTGCAACGGAAAAATTGCAGACCGCATTTCCTTGCGGTGTATATCTTAACTCGGGATCTCTTCCCAGGTTTCCAACGATTGTAATTTTGTTAAATGACATTACGAGTGTTTTCTCCAAATATTTTTTTTAATTATAGCAAACTTTTTCGGATGTTACTCTCATCTGTCTGTAGTGGTCAAGTTAAGAAAATGTTTTTTAAACGGACAAATAATTACATTATGAAAAAAAAAATAATTTTGGTTTTATTTCAAGTGTTT
>DAORIL010000355.1:0-6867 GCA_035438525.1 Pyrinomonadaceae bacterium | reverse complement strand
CGCAGAAGATGGCAAACTTGATACTGCCGGAATCCAAGCCGCCAGAGAAGAACTTGACCGCTTACATACTGAATTAAGAGAAGTTCAAGGCGAAAATCCATTAATGCAGCCGGTTGTTAATGGTCAGACCGTTGCCGAAGTTATTTCAGGTTGGACGGGAATTCCGGTCGGCAAAATGGTTTCGGACGAGATCAATGCGGTTTTGCATCTTGGCGAAACTATGAAGCAAAGAGTCATTGGACAAGACCACGCATTGGAAGCAATTGCTCAGCGCATTCGCACCTCCCGCGCCGGATTGACCGATCCGAAACGTCCAATTGGTGTATTTATTTTAGTTGGAACTTCGGGTGTTGGTAAAACTGAAACCGCACTAGCTTTAGCCGATTCACTTTACGGCGGGGAGCGCAATTTGATTTCGATCAATATGAGCGAATATCAAGAGGCGCATACAGTTTCGAGTTTGAAAGGGGCACCTCCGGGATATGTCGGCTACGGCGAAGGCGGCGTTTTGACCGAAGCAGTCCGGCGCAAACCTTATTCGGTGGTGTTACTCGATGAAGTCGAAAAAGCGCACCCCGATGTAATGGAGCTTTTCTTCCAGGTATTTGATAAAGGAACCTTAGAAGATGGCGAAGGACGCGAAATCGACTTCAAAAACTGCGTCATTTTGCTGACCACCAATGTCGGAACAGATACAATTATGAAACTCTGCGCCGACCCCGATACGAGACCCGATCCGGAACCGTTAATTGACGCACTCCGTCCCGAACTGCAAAAAGCCTTCAAACCTGCGTTGTTAGGTCGGATGGTGCCAATCGTTTATTATCCGATTTCGGACGATGTTCTGCGGCTTATCATTAAATTGCAGCTCAAGAAAATCGAGCAACGGATTATGGAAAATCATCGGGCGAAATTTACCTACGATGATTCGGTGATAGATTCCATCGCCAAACGCTGCACCGATGTCGATTCGGGCGCACGCAACGTTTATAACATTCTGACCGGAACGATGCTTCCTGATATGAGCGGTGAAGTTTTAGCGCGAATGTCGAGCGGCGAAGGAGTTAGCAAAATCCACGTCACAGTCAAAGAGGACGGCAACTTTGGCTACGACATAAAATAATAAGCAAAAGGGCTTGTCTGAAAAAAGGCAAGCCCTTTTTTGTAAATCGTTGGAATTCCACCAAAGTTCATTAACCATTAAAAATTAACCATTTACCCCTCACTAAATGTAAGATTTTAGTTGCCAAATTCATTACTGATTGTATAATCATTTCATCAAAAAATTTAATTCAAACTTAATCCTAAAGGAGCTTAAGATATGGGATACGATGGAGAAATATTAAATGTTTGCCCGGCAGGTTTAGATTTTTCTACTGTCTATGCGGTGGTTGTCAGCGGGGCTTTACTTAATCCGTGCGGACACGCACTTTTGTTTGTTCCATCTACGGATGGTATTTCTTCGGATGATGGATATTATTTTCAGGTCGCACAAGCCTATGGTCTTCCGCGATATATGAAAACAGATGGATACGCTCGCTATTTATCCAGTAACAGCAAAACTGAATTGACCCGTTATGCTGTAACTATTCCGAGACCTAATGATTCCTATATGAAATTGGTCAGTCTGATGGGCAAAAAATGGGTTTGGGGAGTTCTGCCAAATAACTGCGCCGCCTTTGTTGAAGACGTTGTTCGGGCAGGCGGTTCAAGTGCGGGATTATATTCTAATTGCCCGTCACGCGAAAGATTTGAATAAATACCTTTCTAAAATAAGTCCGTTTGCCGGTAAAAAAATTAGCAATCAAAAATTACATTTACTCCGAGGGGTTTAACTATGGCAAAAGCAATCCAGGAAGGAAGACAACTGAGCATCGCAACGCCTTTAGGCAAAGATTTTCTCTTATTAAATAAATTTTCCGCCAACGAAAGTCTTTCGCAGTTGTTTTCAATGGAACTGGAATTACTTCACGAAGAAGACGATAAAGGCTATGAAACAACCATCATTAAGGCTGAAGATATTTTAGGTAAAACCGTTTCAATTGGAGTCAAACAACGTGACGAAGGAGCACGATATTTTACCGGAATCGTCAGCCGATTTTCTCAAGGCAATCGCAATGACCGTTTTTCTTATTATTACGCAACAGTCGTTCCTCACGTTTGGATTCTGACCCAAAATGTCCAAAGCAGGATCTTTCAGCATCAATCTGTGCCCGATATTCTGCGCAAAGTTTTTGCCGGATTTGAGGTTTCGTATGAAATTCAAGGAGATTTCAAACCGCGCAATTATTGTGTCCAATACCGTGAAAGTGACTTTGATTTTGCCTCGCGTTTAATGGAAGAAGAAGGCATTTATTATTACTTTGACCACAACGGCATGATGGATCGGCTTATTTTAGCCAATACTCCGCAGTCGCACCGGGATTGTCCAAATAAATCGGAATTGCCCTATGTTGTTGAAAAAGGTTCCGAAGAAATTTGGGCAAGCGCGGTCAGAACCTGGCGGACGGAATTTAACTTGCAAAGCGGAAAAGTCACCAGATGGGACTATCATTTTCAAATCCCGACACAAAAACTGGATGGCGAACAACCTAGTCAATTTACCATTGGCGATAATCAGAAAATGGAAATTTATGATTATCCGGGCGGTTATGCCCGAAAATATGACGGAATTGATAAAACTGGCGGAAAACAACAGAATAGTTTAAATAATGTCTATCAGGACAAACAAAACACCGTCAAAATTCAGATGCAAGCATTGGATGCTCAGGTTAAAGTCTCCAAAGGCTATTCCGATTGCTGTAGTTTGACCGCCGGACATAAGTTCAAGTTAAACAATCATCCCTCAAAAGCCCTTAACACCCAATATGTCATTGTCTCAGCCCAACACGAAGCCGAACAAACGCCCGATTATATCTCAGGAACGGAATCTCCAATTCCGTATGAAGTCACTTTTGAATCTATTCCGCACGGAGCAGGAGTTCCGGTTTTCAGACCATTAATGAAAACCCCAAGACCTTTAGTTTATGGAACCCAAACAGCAGTTGTGGTCGGACCGGCAGGCGAAGAAATATTTACCGATATTTACGGACGCGTCAAAGTTAATTTTCACTGGGACAGAGACGGAAAAAATAATACCGATAGTTCTTGCTGGTTGCGCGTAGCTCAGAGCTGGGCTGGTAACGGGTGGGGCGCAATGTTCATTCCCCGAATCGGAATGGAAGTCATCGTCAGTTTTGAAGATGGCGATCCCGACAAACCAATCATTGTTGGTTGCGTTTATAATTCGGATGCAATGCCGCCTTATAAATTGCCCGAAGAAAAGACGAAAATGACTATCAAGTCCGATTCTACCAAAGGAGGAAACGGCTTTAATGAACTCCGTTTTGAAGATAAAAAAGGTTCGGAGCAAATTTTCGTCCACGGTGAAAAAGATATTGATGTCCGCAACAAAAATGATCGACGGGATTGGGTTGGGAACGATCAGCACCAAATCGTTATCAACAACAAAATGGAAAAAGTCGGCGGCGACAAAAATACACAGGTTTTGGGTGATCTCAACCAAAAAGTCACCGGAACCGTTTCCGTTAAAGCTGACCAGGACATCCAGGAAAAAGCCGGAAAAAATTATGCTGTAGATGCCGGAACGGAAATCCATCTTAAATCGGGAACGAATTTGGTTATCGAAACCGGCACTACTTTAACTCTCAAAGTCGGCGGCAATTTTATCAATATCAATTCCAGCGGCATTTTTATCAAAGGCACAATGGTCTTTCTCAACAGCGGCGGAGCTGCCGGTGCAGGAATTGGCGCACATCCCGAAGCCCCCAAAGAACCGATGGAAGCCGACGATGCTAAATTTGGACAAAAAATGTTCCTCCCGCCACCGCCTCCTGCACGAGTCAAAACATATAGTCCAAGCGCAATGGTGATGAAAAATGCCGCTAAGTCAGGCGTTCCTTTCTGCGAAATCTGCGAGAAAATGAAAGGTAAAAAATAGATGAATACTCAGAAACTTTCACAATATCTTTTTAACGGGTTTGACCGAATTTATGTAATTTTGGACGGTGCATCTATTCCCGAACTTTTGACCAAACTTTATGAATGGCAACCCGAATATTTTTGCCTTTATCGCGGAGAATTAGAGCCTGATATTGCCGAAGTTGCTCCATATATTATCCGAATTACTCCTGACACCGAATTGTGCGACTGGATCTTGAAAGAAGGTTGGGGAAATCATTGGGGAATTTTTGCCCAAAGCCAATATTCGCTGGCAGAATTACGCAAACATTTTCGCAAATTTTTAACTGTCCACGACGAAAGCGGAACTCCGTTGCTTTTTCGCTTTTATGATCCGCGTGTCTTGCGAACATTTTTACCCACTTGCACTAATGAAGAACTGCAAGAGTTTTTCGGAATAGTCAAAAATTTTGCCTTGGAAGATGAAGATTCAAGTAATTTAGTTAGCTATTTTCTGCCCAAAGGCGCATTGAAAATAAATCGGTTTGAGATTGGTTAATAGAATAAGTTTATGATAATTAGAAACGAACAATTCGACACAATGGCAATTCCGAACATTGCGGATTTTATTCAACGTGCGATTGCCTTTCTCTATGAAAATTTTCCTGAATCTTTAGATGAGGATACTGACGAATTAACTGAAATTGTTGGCAGTTTAATTGAAAAAGCGGAAACTTACGGCTTAGTAACAGAGCAACATGCAATGACTTATATCACAACTGCATGGTTACTTGGACCTAATTTTGATGAAGAATTCCCTGCCGCTAAAGAAACGCTTAGTTCAGAGGAATTCACACCTGACGAAAAATCGGAATGGCTAGCTAAATGGACAGAAGAAATATTTGCCGCCTTTGAAAAAGAGGAGAAATAATTATGGGTTGGGGATCTGCCTTTACATCAGCGTGGAATAAAGCAAGTGACGTGGTTAAGCAAAAAGTTGCAGAAGTAGCAACTACTGCAAAACAAGTTACAAATCAAGTTGTTGCCAAAGCGCAGAATGTTGTTCAAAATGTTGCTCAGCAAGCACAAAAGGCGGCCAGTTTTATTTCTCAGCAAACGGCAAAAGCTATCCAACCAGTCAAAAAGGCAGTAGTAAATGCTGTCAATACTGCTAAACAGGTTGTAACAAATACTGTAAATGCTACCAAAAATCAAGTTCAGCAAGCTGTTGAAGTTGCAAAAAAGCAAATCCCGATAATAGCTCAACAAGTTAAACAAAAAGCTACACAAGTTGCTCAACAAGCTAAAAAAACATTTAAAAATGAAGTAAAGAAAAAAGCAACTAAGTTAAGTAAAAAAGTAAATAAAGTTTTTAAGAAGATAAAGAAAAAATTCAGCCCAAATAAGGTTAAAAAAGCTATTCAAAGTTGTCCACTGTTAGCACCCTTACGACCTGTGGTGAAGATTTTAGACAGCAAAGCTTCCAAGATAAGTAAGCTCGCAAGTCTAACAAGTTTTGGTATCAAGAAAAAGAAAGACATAACTAAATTAATAAAAATAGGCAAACTTCTGAAAGGAATGGCAACCGCTGGAACTCTAGCTCATAAATTTGGACCTGATACAATAGCCGTTGCGATGGGAAAGAATTTTTTACGATATGGAAGTTCAATTAAAATCTCTAGTATTGCAACAGGAATAGCTATTAAAGGTTTAACTGGTGGACTTGATGCTTTTGCAAGTAATATTGATAGGAAAGACATCTCAGGTGCTAATAAAGCAGGCAGAGTCGTTTTTGGTGCGGCTAAAGGAGTAACAAAAGGAACTCTTGCAGCTGGAATGGGAGCTGCTACCGGAGCTGCTATTGGAGCATTACTAGGTTCTGTTATCCCTGGTCCGGGAACAGCTGCAGGAGCAGTTGCCGGAGCTAAACTTGGCGCATCTTTGCTTAGCCCCATATTTGAGAAACCTGCTGAATGGCTAACCAACAAAGCCTTCACGGAAAAAAGAGAGGAGCAAGCAGGTGCCTTAGGTGATAAAATTTCAGCCGGAGTAACAGGTGTGTGGAACGGAACACTAAACTTAATTCGTCCGCCAAACTAAGTTATCTTCAATCTACTTTGAAAAATCATTTAATAAACAAAAACCTAAAAGTTACATTTTTTGATAATAACGAACAGGAGATTTTTAATGCGAGAGTTTACACACAACGACTTTTCTATCGGATTGCCTGACAGATGGATTGATACGTCTATTTTAGCTATTGCAGGTCCACCAGATAGAGGATTTAGTCCGAGTATTACCATTACTCGTGAGAAATTGGATTTTCAACTCAAAATAGAAGAATATGCTGCTAACCAATTAGCTGCTTTGGAGCAAGAGCTAGGAGACAACGATTACGAGGTAGTTGAAGAAGGAACAATTTCAATAAACAATTCACCAACGTTTGCGCGAATTCATACTTTTGATGTCAGTGAAGATTTAAAAGCCAAACAAATGCAGATTTATTTTGTCAAAGGTTTTGAGGCTTTGACTATAACATGCACTAGCACTGAAGACGGCTTTGATGACCACAAGCCATTATTTATGGATGCTGTCAAATATTTTAAATGGAATTGAGTTTTAAGTTTTCCATCTAAAACAAATTTCTAACCCCAACTAATGCAATTTTTGTATAATATTCCGTCATAGACAGTAGTGGCGAAATTTTTTCGTCTGTTTTGTATTGTTTTGAAAAAACAGAATTTATTTATCAGTGAATTTATAAGGAAAAAGTAGAATGGGAAAAATAACGCAGGACGGAAGACAGTTAAACATTGCAACTCCATTGGGTAAAGATTTTTTATTGTTGAACAAACTGTCGGCTAACGAAGGACTTTCACAGTTATTTTCGTTAGACCTTGAATTACT
>DAORIL010000354.1:0-6875 GCA_035438525.1 Pyrinomonadaceae bacterium | reverse complement strand
ATTTTCAGTCGTGTCTGGATTGATAAAACAAAATCTTGCAACCGTTTCAAATTCGCTTCCGTGACGCACTTTTGTCGGGGCAACTAAGGCATACCCGCTTTTGTGATTTTGATAAGTCCAATTTCGATAATTCTCGGCTGACCAACCTAACCGCCTGAACAAAACACAGGATAAACTCGGCTCACGCACTAACTGCAGATGTTTGCTGGCGCGAATCATTCTCCCGGCAATCTGTGCAAGTTCAATTCCCCGTTCAATCGCTTCTTCATAACGATCTGTTCCGTGCATCGCCAATGAAAACCAGAGTGGAAGTCCGCGCACTCGTCTTGTCAATTGGATTTGATAATCAGAAGGATTAAAACCTTGTGCACCTTCGTCAGAAAAAATATCGAGATATGAACCTTCCTGCGAATGTGCTTTTTTTGCCAAATCGGGATTTTTATAAATGACCGCTCCGCAATCGTATGGCGAAAAAAGCCATTTGTGCGGATCAATCGTCACGCTGTCTGCTTTTTCAATTCCTTTGAAAAGATGCCGCACCGAACGCGCCGCCAATGCGCCGCCGCCATAAGCCGCATCAATGTGAAACCAGAGATTTTCTTTTTTACAAATTGCAGCAATTCCTGCCAAATCATCAATAATTCCGGCATTTGTCGTTCCGCCAGTGGCAATCACGGCAAAAACTCGTTTGCGATCTTCCGGCGTTAAACTTTCGATTTTTTCCTGCAGTTGCCAAGCTTCAAGACGGTCTTCGGTCGAAATTGAAACGACATCAGCATCGATCACTTTTGCCATTGCCCGCACCGAAGAATGGGCAGAAATCGCCGAAATTATTATCCCTCGGGTATGTTCTCGGCTCTCATCCTGACTACGCCAATGTTCGCGGGCGGTGACCATTGCCGAAAGATTGGCTTCCGTTCCGCCACTCGTAAAGACTCCAAATGCACCGTCAGGCATTCCCGTCAACGAAACTAACCATTTCATCGCTTGATTTTCGGCAAAAATACAGCCTGCACCTTCGAGCCAAAATGCACCGTGAACCGATGCTGCCGAGGTCACCAGATCAAACATGACCGCCGCCCGTGTCGGTGATGCCGGAACAAATGCCAAATGGCGCGGATGATCGATCGAAATACTCGATTTCATCAAAACTTCGCGAAAAAGTTTGAAGGCTTTTTCGCCTCCAATTCCTTTTGACGTAATGGTTTCGCCGACTAATTCCAGTAATTCCTCTTCTTTTTTGGGAAATCCAAGCGTGGGATTTTTGTCAGTAATCCGGGCGATGGCGTATTTAATCACATCCAACGTCATTTCGACCAGATCTAAATCTATGTTGTGCATAATTTATCGGGTAATGATTGGTAATTTCGTCAAGCTGGATAATTGCTGACGAATCTTTTCTAATTCCGCTTTAGAAATTGTTTTTAGTTGCGTAAACGATTGATCATATTCGACTTCGTTACCGCGCGTTGCGACAAAATAATCTTTTGGAACCGGACGAGTCGGCAGATTTAATTGAATTTCATCAGGTTTTATCAAATGATAAATTTCTGCTAATTCTTCTATTTCAAAATCATTCATCGGGCGCAAAATCATTGTTTGAATGGCAAAAAAACCATCGAATCCGTGACGTAAATGATTAATTCCGGTAATTATTTTTTCTAAGGAAACGCTGTTGTGCGGATGGTCAAATCGCCGCAAAGTTTCGTCCGACCAGGCATCGAGCTTACAAAAGATTTTGTCGGCGTGCAGAAGTTCTTTTCGCACTTTTTCATCGTGTAAAAGGGTTGAATTGGTCAAAATAACGATTGGTTTGTGTGTTAGTTCTTTGATCTTTTCAATAACTTCGCCAAGATTTTTAGCAAGTGTCGGCTCACCGCTCCCCGAAAAAGTTATCACATCAGCCTTTTGCCAATCGGACTTTTTTAAATCATCCAAAATCTTTTCGGTCGAAACAAAAACTTCACGTTCGGCAGTGACACGATTGATCTTTCCGAGCTGGCAATAGACGCATTCAAAAGAACAAATCGAATCAACACATAATATATCAACGCCTAACGACCAACCTAAACGCCAAGATTTAACCGGTCCGTAAATGCTTGACGGAGAATGTTCTGTCATATTCCCAAATAATACCCGATAATTACCGATAATGCAGTCAGAGTGCCGTAAATTACTTCCCAAACACCGATTCTCATAGCTTTTACTTTTTTACGGAACGGCGATAATCCCCAAAAAGCTCTGATGAGTAAAATAACGAACATTCCAAAAGTTAATTTTGAAGCTAATCCGTTTCCCGCAAACATTCCGACTGCACCAACCGCAATAAAATGAGCGGCAATCACCGGAACTAAAAGAAAATCTTTGCCTTTTTCGAGACGCAAACGGCTTCGCACATAGAGGATCGAAGGAATTAATCGGGCAGCAAAGATCGCCCATAAAATATAAGCATTTAATAAATTCCAACCGCCTGCCAAGGCAATTACCGCTGCTGAAGAAGAAATCGCAATCGCGCCCGTCAATTCGGGAATGAGCTGACGAGTTTGTTTAGAGGCATCGCAATAAATCTGATAAATGGCCAGCGGAACGATGAACAGAAACGGATAAAAACTTTTGGGTTCGACAAGAAAGCAACAGCCCAAAAGCCCAATTAAAAAGACTGCGCCAAAGAGAAGCGTAAATTTAAGAGCCGCTGCAGTTTGCGGTAAGTTTCGTTTCGCAATCCAATCATTCAGCAAAACTTTGAGTGGTTGGCGGGTGAGAAAAGCTCCGATGACGAGAAGAGAAATCCATATCGCACCGGGCGAAAAGGCAACGGCGAAACTTGCGACCAACGGTTCAAATAAAAATCCCCAAGAACCGTGTTCATTCGGCAGAGCAATTCCTTTGAGGCGAACAGGTCGCTTGGGGACAGCAGTAATTACAGTGTTTGTTATAGTGATAGACATTTTATTTACCCAAAAACTTTTTGTTCCAGCTCAATTGCCTTTGGAAAAAGTAAATTATTTTCTAAATGAATATGCTGATGCAAATCTTTTTCAAATCCTTGTAAACGATCCAAAAGCGCAGTGTAACTTAAACAAGCACCTTCGGGCAAAACGTAATCGTTGGTAAGTTCCCGCATCTTTTGTAAAAAATCGCCAGCCGTGTCGTGTTCCAGCATCATCATTTTGACAGGATTTTGCACCGTTCCAAAGCACGAAAACGGAGTTGTAGAGGCGTTTAAGACTGATCTTTCCAATTGTTCGACATACGGAAACAAAATTCGTTCTTCTTTTAATAAATGTTCTGATAAATCATTGCAGAGTTCATTAAAAACTCTTTCCAATTCAAAAAGTTCAAAATGATTTTCGCCGTGACGATTTGCAACTTTTGCCATAAGCGGAGTTAAATTTTGAATTTCGTCCCTAGTAAAAGTGTGATGTTTTTCGACGATATATTTTATTAGTTCAGTTAAAGTAGATTCTTTTAACCACTCAAACTCCGTGGATTCTGTATTTTCAACAATATCGGATATTTTTTGCTGAACAAATTCAGGATTTGCTCCGGCAACCCGACAGGCTTCTAAAAATGGTTTTCGTCCGCCGCAACAATAATCGATTTTAAATTCCTCAAAAATTCTGGTTGTTACGGGTAGTTCAAGGGCAATCTCTCGGACGGTTTTGGTTGTTAAATTAAGCATAATAAATCTCCATTAAAATTTTCAACAAAACCATTATCAGCCAATATTTTTTTAATAAATATGATTTAAATCATTTTTTCAATTTAAATCCTGGATTAATTTCGGAGTGGCTTTAATTTGAAAATTAATTATTGCTCAATATTTTTGGGTAATTTTGAAAAGGATAAGATTATGAAAAAACTGTGGATGATTTTTATTGGGATTTTTATTTGTTCATTTGCCGTTCTGATTTGGATCGGAACGGAAATTTTCCGCGAAGCACCACCGATTCCGGCTCAAGTTGTGACAACTGAGGGAAAAGTTTTAATTGATTCGGGCGACGTTTCCAACGGTCAAAACGTCTGGCAAGCGATGGGCGGAATGCAGGTCGGCTCAATTTGGGGACATGGCTCTTATGTTGCACCGGATTGGACTGCGGATTATTTGCACCGCGAAGCTGTTTTTATTTTGGACGAGTTTTCTAAAACTACTTATTCCAAAGATTACAAATCTTTAGATTCGGAACAGCAGGCAACCATGCGCCAACGATTACAGGATTTACTTCGCAAAAATACTTACGATGCAACGACCGGAAAAATTACGGTTGATCCGGTTCGGGCAAAAGCATTTGAAGAAAATTTGAAGTATTACAGCGATATTTTTGCCAATGGGAAAAAAGAATTTGCCATTCAAAAAGATGCTCAATCCGATCCGGTCAAACTCCGCCAAATGACGGCATTTTTCTTTTGGACGGCGTGGGGCTCGGTGACCAATCGTCCCAATCAAACAATGTCCTACACCAGTAATTTCCCGTCAGAACCTTTGGTTGCAAATGTTCCGACCAGTTCAACTATTGTTTGGACAGGAGTTAGCGTAATTGCACTATTAGCAGGGATTGGTGGAATGGTCTGGTATTATGTCGGAATGCGCCAGGAAGCCGAAACCGATGACGCACCATATAGCGATCCGTTAATTGGTGCTGAACTTACGCCTTCGCAAAAAGCCACAGTCAAATATTTTCTCGTTGTGACGCTACTCTTTCTTTTACAAATTGTGATGGGCATAATTACGGCGCATTACGGCGTGGAAGGGCACGGACTTTACGGAATTCCACTAGCAGATTATTTACCGTATGTGGTGACGCGAACCTGGCACACGCAGCTTGGAATTTTCTGGATTGCGACGGCTTGGCTTGCTGCCGGATTATTCGTCGGACCATTTATCTGCGGTTACGAGCCAAAACATCAAAAACTCGGTGTAGATGCGTTGTTCGGAGCCTTATTAATCGTAGTTTTGGGTTCGATGGGCGGACAATGGTTATCGGTCATGCACAAATTGAACGGTGATATGTGGTTCTGGTTCGGGCATCAAGGCTATGAATATGTTGACCTTGGCAGAATTTGGCAAGCCGCGTTGTTTGTTGGATTACTGCTCTGGTTTTTCCTGATCGCACGAACAGCCATTCCGGTTTTGAAAAAAGCAGGCGAGAGTAAATCTTTACTTTACTTGTATTTATTCTCAACTGCAGGGATTGCACTATTCTACGCACCCGGACTTTTCTGGGGAATGAAATCGAATATTGCAGTGGTTGAATATTGGCGCTGGTGGGTAGTTCATCTCTGGGTCGAAGGATTTTTTGAAGTCTTTGCGACAGTTGTGATTGCGTTTTTATTCGCTAAATTAAACGTCATCAATCCAAAAACCGCCGCTAAAGCCTCGCTGCTTTCAGGTGCAACTTATTTAACGGGCGGAATTATCGGAACCTGCCATCACCTCTATTTTGCCGGAACTCCGACTGTGACTTTAGCTTTCGGTGCGGTCTTTTCTGCTTTGGAAATCGTGCCTTTAGCGTTGGTTGGTTTTGAGGCTTGGGAAAATATTCGCCGCAAAGAAGTTAGACCCTGGCTCAGTCAATATAAATGGGTTATTAATTTCTTTATCGCTGTTGCTTTTTGGAATTTGGTTGGCGCAGGGATCTTTGGATTTATGATCAATCCGCCGATTGCGCTCTACTATATGCAAGGGCTCAATACGACCGCAGTTCACGGACACGGTGCGTTGTATGGTGTTTATGGAACGCTCGGACTGGCATTGATGCTGTTCTGTCTGCGGGCAATGCAGCCGCAAAGAATCTGGAATGAAAAACTGATTTCGTTCGCCTTCTGGGCAATCAATATCGGGATGTTTTTGATGATGGTGACAAGCCTCTTGCCAATCGGGTTAATGCAAACTGCCGAATCGATCTCTCACGGATATTGGTCAGCCCGAAGCATGGAATTTATGCAAACTGATACGATGCAGTTTTTCCGTTGGATGCGCGTTTTTGGCGATTCAATTTTCGGAATCGGTGCATTTGCTTTCGTCTGGTTCGCACTTAATTTGATGATCAAACGTCCGAAAAAAGAAGTTGCCGGAACGGGTGACTTAGTTGAAGCATAAGGAGTAAAATAAATATAGTGAAAGGTAGGAAGTTGCGGAAGTTGCGGAAGAAAATCTTAAACTTCCCTAACTTCCCTAACTTCCAAAACTTCCAAAACTTTACTTTTTTCACTTTAATCGGAGGTTAAGATGAGAATTTTAATAGCAACTGACGGCTCAAAACAAGCAGACGCAGCAATCGAAACATCTGCTAAATTTATCAAATCCGTAACCCATATCAGAATTATTTCGGTTGTAGAACCGCGTTATGCCATTGCAGGAGAACCGTTTATGGTTTCGGCGGAACTCTATGCCGAAGCCGAAGAAAACGAAAGAAAAAAAGCCGGGGAAACCGTAGCTAATTCCACTGCAAAACTAAAAGATTTGTTTGAAACTGAAAATCCTGAGATTTCCGTTGAAGTTTTTATGGGGAATCCAAGCCAGATGATTGTCGAAGATGCCGAAAAATGGAAAGCCGATTTAATAATTCTCGGCTCACACGGCTACGGATTTTGGCACAGAACTCTGCTTGGCTCGGTCTCTGATGCCGTTCTTCATCACGCCCCTTGCTCGGTCCTGATTGTCCGGGATAATGGCAATTCGTAATCTGCCAAACGAATTACGAATCACGAATTACGAACTACCGATATGAAAGACATTGAAACCCGTCAAGACATCGAAAATCTGATGAAAGCCTTTTACTCTAAAGCACTTAGCGATGAAGTGATTGGTTATATTTTTACTGTTGTTGCCAAACTTGATTTAGCTCATCACTTACCGATAATTGCGTATTTTT
>DAORIL010000353.1:0-6898 GCA_035438525.1 Pyrinomonadaceae bacterium | reverse complement strand
TTAAACAGGCATGGCAAAGAGAATTTGAAAAGACAGCGGCTCGATTACAGAAAAACCAACAATTATGGGAAGAAAAGCATATTTCAAATTACAACTTTGTAATTGAAAAAAGCGACTCTGGTCAAACTGTAATTCCAAAAGGCGCACCTGATAAATTTAGCACATGGAAGCGTTTCCCTGTTTTGATAAAAGTTAGAAATGGGGAAAAGTTTTCAATTGAAAAAGTTGAAAAAGGAGAAGATACAATTGTCTCCAGAACCGATGGGTTTGAAGACTTTGACACAATTGATAAATTATTCAAATTTTTAACGCAAGAACACGATAAAGGGAGAATGTTAAATGTAAAATATAACAAGACATTTGGTTATCCCGAAGGTGCTAGTATTACGGGCTCTTACCAGAATCATGATTATTTTAGTATTTGGATTAAGAAATTTGAAATTACAAAAGAATAAATTAGCTAAAAGGCAAAATGTAAAAAATCGCCTTTTAGCTAATTTATTTTAGAAGTCTATTTCAGCTCAAAATTATTGATTTCCTGCCGTAAATCGCTTTCCAATTTTAGCTTTTCAGCCTCTAAATTTTGGCGGTCTTTTTGCATCTGTTCAAGGCGGGTTTCCTGATTATTAACCTTATCAACATAACGGGTTATGAGCGTTTTCGCCTCGGGCGTTTTAGAAAGAGTTTCGATATTTTCCCGTAATCGTTTTTGGTCTTCGGAAATTTTTTCCTCTTCGTTATCCAATCCTTCCAGTTTCGATTCGATTTGGTTTATTTGATTCCTTAAATTAATTAACTTTTGGAGTTTGGTTTGTGTTTCGGGGGTTATGTATTTTTTTGACAAAAATAATTCCAAATCACGATAACTTAAAGAAGTTAATTGATAGCTGTCCATCAATGGCTGGCGTTCGGCAACAACTAAATCAGTCTTTTCAAATGGTTTAAGTTCAACTCTAAAACGATAATAACGGTTGGTTGTAATATCAGGTTTTGGAGTTTCAGGCGAAAGCTCCCAATCTGCTTGAACCGGATATTCGACATACAAAGTCTTTACTTTATCAGTTTGATTGGTAACGTGGTAAATCTTTTTGTTAGTTTGGTAATAATGGACTTGAAATGCTCCGCTAATCACTTTGAAGAGTTTTGCAGGTTCCTTATCTTCTTTATTTTCCACTGTTACCAGAGTTCCTAAATCCAGCGCAAATGAAATCAAACGACGCTCTTTTGGCTTCAAACGCTCCATCAAAGCCTCGCCCGCGTAAGCGTCACGATCAATGACAGTTAAACTTCCGCCTTCAAAGGTTAAATTTGACGTATTACTCAGCAACATTCCACCCATCGGACGATCACGGCGCACCGATTCATTAAAAATTGCAATTCGCTCACCCTCCATTTTCGTTTGGATGATTGGAATCAAGGCCGATTTATCCCGTAGAACTGTAACAGGTTGTTCTATTCGGTATTCAAATAAATCGCCCAGTTCTTCGCCCGTGGCAGCTGTTTGAACGCCGCCCCGATTATTGGTTAAAGCATCACTGACAGAAGTTTGAGCACCTCCAAAAGCGTTACTTGAAATATTATTTTGCAAGGCTAAATAATTTGAGTTATTAACGGCACTGTTCGGTAAGGATTGTATTTGTTTTTGTGTAATTGTATTGGCGAGAGAACCATTAGTTGTGGTAACGGTTCCTGAGCGGAAACTATTTATTTCTGTTCCATCAACCTGAATCCTATTTTCTGATCCACTTGCTCCATTAACGGTAAACCCTCCGCCACTTTGCGGTTCATAAACCTGCGGTTGGAGGTTCAAATCCTGCGGGATCGGAACAATCGGACGATAACGATACATCGGTTTTTGAATGGGCTGAATAAATGAGATCGGCAAACCTGAAATCAATGAAAGTTGGACATTTTGCCAATCTTCTTCGCTGACGTTATCAACGATTGCCCAGCCCTGGAAAAATGGTTTTCCGGCTGCGTCCAAAACTACCCGATAGGTCGTTTTCCAGATCGGTGCGGCAATTGTGTAGCTGACAATCATTTCACGCTGCCCACTGCCTTGGGATGTTACCGTAATTGTTTTGGCATCGCGGCGGCGAGCTGAGGCAGTTGCATTGGCAAATTCGTTGACATCTTTGCGGGTGCCTTCTTCCAAAAGTTTGACGCTTTTAACATCGTCCAGATTAAAGGTGGAAAGCTCGCCATTTTCCGAGGCAATTACAAGAAATTGACTGTTAATTGGCGGTTTGTTGTTTTCCAAAATTGTCTGACGTTTTTCAACCGTCAAAATAGAACCCGCAGCAGCACCGGTTTTGGTGCTTACGGCAACTTTTGCACCTTGCAATTGCGATAAAACTCCGGCAATTCCACCGTTGTTAAGCGTTTGGGCATTAACTGAAAAAGGAATTTCAGCCGTTCGAGCCGAAGCGGGAAGTGACGAATTATAGGAAACCGCACCGATTTTTCCTTGTCCTAAATCAAGCACTACCATAGACTTAAGGACATCATCAACTTGTGATTGCTTGAATGAAAAATTGATTTCCGTATTACCTGAAATAATCCCGCGTCTTTCAATATAGGCAACTCCGTTTGAATACAAAATTACTCGTTTGATCGGTAAAATCTGCGAATTATCAAGGTTTTGTATAATGGGTTTCGGGATTGAATTTGGGGTTACAGTTCGCCGTTGGGCAAAATTCGGCAACGTCAGCGAGATAACAATCACTAACGTGAGAAAAATGTTCATTTTCATAAATTTAGTTCCTTTTTTTTGAATCTGAGTAAATCAATCAAAGGATGAGGTGAGGTTGAAAGAAGGTTGCTTGATACAGAAAATTGAGCAGAAATAAAAGCAAAAAAGGGCACAAAGATTTAAAAAAAGGATTGAAACGCAAATTTTTATATTATTTGTGCCTTTTGTGGCTGTCCTTTTCTTATTTTAATTCAAAGTTCTTAATTTCCGTTGCCAACTTTGCTTCAACTTGTTCGCGTTGTGATTTCAATTCTTTACGTTCTTTCGTAATGGCTTCGACCCGCGTTTCCTGATCGTTAGCCTTTGAAATATAACGGGTTATGAGTTGTTTAGCTTCGGGGGTTTTGGCAAGTGCTTCGATATTTTCCCGTAAACGCGATTGGTCATTTGAAATGATTTTTTCTTCTTCGTTTAACTCGGCAATTTTTTTATCAATTTGCGCCATTTCATCACGTAAATTAATTAATTGCATCAGTTGTTGTTTGGTGGCTTCATCAATGTAACGCTGTTTGATAAACAAATCTAAATCCTCAACTTTGAGGGCGGCAATTCGATAGCTGTCCATCAAGGGCTGTTTTTCGTTGATAGTAAATAATTTATTTTCAAACGGTTGCAGTTCAATCCGAAAACGATAAAAATTCTGCGTGGACTCGATTGGTTTTTGAGTATCTGCTGAGAGAATCCATTTTTCCCGAATCGGATGTTCCAAATAAATGACCTTTTTTTGGTCGGTTTGATTGGAAATTGTGTAAGACTTTTTGTCGTTGTAGAAATAATGAATTTGGAAAACTCCATTAACGGCTTTGACCAATTTGGCGGGTTCACGGACTTGTTCATTTTTGACGGTAAATAAAGTTCCCAAGTCTATAGCAAACGAAATTAGTCTTTTTTCCTTCGGTTTGAGCCTTTCCATCAAAGCCTCGCCTGCATAAGCCTCACCGTCAAGAATGGTCATTGCCCCCCCTTCAAAAGTTAAATTTGAAGTGTTATTCAACAAAATTCCGCTCATCGGACGATCTTGTTTGTTTGATTCGCGGTAAATCGAAACCCTTTCACCCTCCATTTTTGTTTGCACGATTGGAATTAAGGCAGAACGATTTCTGTTTACTGAAACAGGGCGTTGGATTCGATACTCAAATAAATCGCCGAACTGCACACCTTTGGCAGCAGTTTGAACACCTGAATTTTCAGAGGATAATAGTTCGCTAACACTGGTCACAACCTTTGCCGGTTCATCAAAAGAAATGCCGCCATTCCCTCTACCACTTCCACTTCCACTTCCAATCCCACTTCCGCTTCCGCTTCCATCTCCGATCCCATAACCATTTCCCCTTCCGCTTCCTCCTCCATTTGGATCGTAAATTTGGGGCTCGAGACTTAAATCATCTGGAATCTCAATCACAGGGCGGTGCCGATAAAGGGGATTTTGCAAAGGTTGAATAAACGAAATTGGAGAACCTGAGACAAGCGAAAGCTGAACATTTTTCCAATCTTCTTCGCTGACATTATCAACAATTGCCCAGCCCTGGAAAAAAGGTTTTCCGGCGGCGTCCAAAACCACTCGATATGATGTTTTCCAAATCGGCGCGGAAACCGTATAACTGACAATCATTTCGCGTTGACCATTGCCTTCAGAAGAAATATTGATCGTCTTGGCGTCACGTCTGCGAGCCGAGGCAGTTGCATTTGAAAATTCATTTACATCGTGTTTGGTTTCTTCGTCCAAAAGTTTTACGGAACGGATGTCAGCCAAATCGAAACTGGAAATTTCGCCCGAATCCGAAGCAATGACCAACGAATAATCAAGCGGTAAAGTCGTTTCCTCATCCTTGGATTTAATTACTTTTTGGCGTTTAGCGACATTCAAAATCGAACCTGTTGCGGACCCTTTGCCTGAGGTGACCAAAACCTTTGCACCCTGCAATTGGGAAAGAACTCCAGCCATTCCGCCCGCGTTGCTTTCAGATTCGGATTCGATATTAAATGGAATTTCACCAGTCCGAGCAGCTGCCGGAACTGACGAATTATAAGAAACCGCGCCTACTTGACCTTGCCCTAAATCTAACACTACCATAGATTTAAGGACATCATCAACTTGGGATTGTTTGAACGATAGATTGATATCAGTATTACCCGAAACCGTTCCCCGACGTTCGATATAAACCATTCCGTTGCTATATAAAATAACTTTGCGGATGGGTAAAACATTTGAATTATTTAAAGTTTGAACTGGCGAAGTTGAAACTGATTTTTTTATTGGCGAATTAGTTTGAGCAAAAATTTGATTAAAAAATAGACACACTAAGCCCATAGAGAGCAATAGTTTAGCTTTCATAAAAAACTCCTTTAATTTTTCTAATGATTAGACACCGGCGGTGGAAATTTGTTCCAACAAAAAAGATGAGGTGAGAATCAAATTTAGTTGCTTGGGCTAGAAAATAAAATTTTAGGCAAAGAATTTTTTGACAACTTCCGTATGAAGTGGAAAACCTAGTTCAACCGCCGAATCAATGTAAGCGATTTCTTGAGTTTCATCATTTTTCGTAAAATTTATTTCTTCCTTTGATTTATTGTGAGCCAGTCCAAAAATTAAAACAGTTCCGTCGGGCGCAGAATGAACGTCAAACAATTTAATTTCGTGGCTTGTAATTTGGATTCCTGTTTCTTCAAATAATTCACGTTGACAAGCCGTTTGCCAGCTTTCACCAACTTCAATGAATCCGCCTGGCAGGGCTAACCTGCCAACTGGCGGGATGTTGCGTCTGATAACCAATAATTCATCATCAACCGGCAATAAAACAACCGCCACCGGGAGCGGATTGATGTAAGTTGGAACTTTGCAAAAGGTGCAAGTTTTCGGATAGTTTTCGTCAAAATGTTTTGTTCCGCAAAATGAACAAAAGATGTCTTTTTTAAACATTTTAAGCCTTCTCCAAATTGGCAAATTTTTCAATCAATTTCTTTTGCCCAAAACCCGGAAAGCTTATGGTCAATTTGACATTGTCGCCTGAACCTTCGCGTCTTAAAACCAATCCTTTGCCGTATTTGGCGTGACGAACATGGCTTCCGGCGACAAATCCGGCATCCATTTTAGGTTTTGGATTTTGGTTTTGTGATTGGTTTGAACCAGCCGATTTTAGATTCTCAAATGAACTTGGTTTAGAAATTGTAGGGATATTGCTCGTTCCTTGATCCTCGTTGTTTGCGCCTTTTTTCTTATTAAAAAATTCTGCGATGGCGTCAGTTGAGTTATAAGTCTTACCGGTATAAAGGTTTTTAGGTTTGTTGAATTGAGATTCCTCGCCGCGCAAAACACGTGCGGTTTGTTTAGCTGTTTTGAATGTTGAACTTTTGGCGTATGAAAGCCAGGAGGACCCGCGCGAAATATCTTCGAGCAAATCAAGCGGCATTTCGTTCAAAAACATCGAAGGTTCGGCTGCCATTTCCGCTCCGTAGGTTCGGCGCGACATTGCATGAGAAATATATAGATTTTTTTCGGCGCGGGTGATGGCAACATAAGCCAACCGCCGTTCTTCTTCTAATTCGGTTGCATCATTGATGCTCCGTGAATGTGGAAAAATTCCGTCTTCCATTCCCACCAAAAAAACTATCGGAAACTCCAACCCTTTAGCGGAATGGACGGTCATTAGTGTCACAGGGGCATTTCCGTCAAATTTATCAGTGTCTGAGCTAAGTGCTGCGTGGTCAATAAAATCCCGTAATCCGTTTTCTTCCTGTTTATCGTAATCAACAGCAGCATTTACCAATTCTTCGAGATTTTCCAACCGTCCTGCTGATTCATCAGAATTTTCCTCGCGCAGCATTCCAGCGTAACCTGTATCCTCAATCGCGGAAATCACGACATCCGTTACGGGACGTTCGCCGGTTGCAGATTCCGCAACTTTATTTGCCAATTTTTCGATGATTGATTTGAATTTTTTTAACGATTCCAAAGCTCTTGGTGTCAAATTGCGAGGTTGTTCATATTTTTCATCAGTGATGGTTGCAATAGCTTCCCAAATCGAACTTCCAAAATCCTTTGCTCTTAGGGCTATTTCATCCAATGAAGATTTGCCAAGTCCGCGAGGAGGAGTGTTGATAACCCGATTTAGAGCAATATCATCAAAAGGATTCAAAGCCATTTTA
>DAORIL010000352.1:0-6903 GCA_035438525.1 Pyrinomonadaceae bacterium | reverse complement strand
GATATGGTGGAATTCAAATTTACAACCTAAGGAGTAAATCCCAATGAAAAAACAAAATTCATTGAAAACACATATTATTGCATTTACAGTCTTTATCTTATTTATGTTGGCTTGCGGCGGTTCAAAGCTGGAGCCAACTACTCCCGCAAATTCGACCAATAGTTCAAGTTCACCGACTAATTCATCTGGTAATTCGGCTAATACAACTAACACAACTCCGACCACCGCCGCCGTCAAAGAAATTGCCGGAAGTTATGGAGTTAAAGGAACTAATGTCAATGGTCAGGGAACATATGAAGGTAATCTGACAATTACCAAACGTGGGGAAGTTTACCAATTTAGTTGGGATGTTGGCGGAAGTAAATATGACGGCGTTGGCGTTTTGACCGATAATGCCATTGCTGTTTCCTATACCGAAGGTGCCGATGGAAAAGGCTGCGGTGTAGCACTTTACAAAATTGGTTCGGATGGCTCTTTAGATGGAAAATCTGGATATTGGGGAAGTGATAATGGTGAGACCGAAAAAGCCACACGAACCAGTGGAACGGATCTGGCAGGAGAATATGATGCAACCGGAAAAAATCCAAAAGGTGAAGAATATAAATCAAAATTAACAATTTTACCGTCAGGACCCGGATTTACTTTCAAATGGAAGGGCTCAAATGCAATTGATGGTTTGGGTGTTCGTCAGGGAAATTTTGCCGTTGCTGGATTCGGTGGAAAACAATGTTCATTTGTGGCTTATGAAATCAAATCTGACGGTTCTTTAGAAGGGAGATGGGGTGGTTTAGGAACGGTTACTTTTGGAACTGAAAAAGCAGTTAAGAAGTAAAAAAGTAATTATAATAAATAAAAAAAACGGCGAGTTTTGCGGCTTGCCATTTTTTTTATTTATTATAATTTTAGAAAATTATCTTAGACCTTCGTTTATTCCTTGTAAAATTTCATTGCCGGGACAAAGCTCTTTTTCAGTCAATTTATTCAAAGGCGTGTCAGAAGTTTGGATTAATTCATGCAATTCTTTGCTTGCCTCATTAATATAAAGCAATCCGGTCAAAATTTCACCTTTAGATTTAGCGGTTTGCATTGCATTGATGGCGGAAAATCTGTCCAAAGGATTCCAGTCTTTTGAAACTTTGTTGAGCCGAATAACGGTTCCATCGTGCATTGTTAGATCCTGAGTGGAACCTTCCTCGTAAGTCGTGTTGATTGTTTTGGCAATTGGCACGAAATCAAAAGTCGAAGTTGCCTCAACGTGTTCGCGCACATAATCGTAAGATTTGGTTGAGCCGACATTATTGTTAAAAGTAACACATGGCGAAATGACATTAAGAAATGCAAATCCCTGATGAGCCATGGCGGCTTTAATTAATGGGATAAGCTGGTCTTTATCTCCCGAAAAACTTTGCCCGACAAAAGTTGCCCCAAGTTCCATCGCCAATCCGCATAAATCTATTGATTCAAATAAGTTAACATTACCGGATTTATTCTTGGAACCGGCATCTGCGGTGGCTGAATCTTGTCCTTTGGTCAATCCGTAACAACCATTATTCATCACGATATAGACCATATTCAGATTGCGCCGAACAACGTGAACAAATTGCCCCATTCCAATCGAGGCGGTATCTCCATCGCCCGAAACACCGAGGTAAATCAAATCTTTATTCGCCAGATTCGCACCAGTTGCGACTGAAGGCATCCTTCCGTGAACGGAATTAAAACCGTGCGAATTCGACAGAAAATAAGCCGGAGTTTTTGAACTACAGCCGATTCCCGAAAGTTTCGCAACTTTATGCGGCTCAATATTTAACTCAAAACAAGCCTGTGCCACAGCTGCTGAAATCGAATCGTGACCGCAACCCGCACAAAGCGTGGAAAGTGAGCCTTCGTAGTAATCAACCGTGTAACCCAAATCATTTTTGGGTAAATTCGGGTGACGAAATTTAGAACGTAAATATGACATACTTTTGTAGTGGTCAGTAGTCAGTGGTCGGTGGTCAGTTATCGCCAGCAGATAGAGACTTTAATGTGTTGATTGAAAATCCAAATCTCTGACCACTGATTACTGACCACCGACCACTTCTTTAATTTGATTAAATATAAAATCCGCAGTAATCGGCATTCCGTCGTAATTCAAAACTGAAATTAGTTTATCAGCATTGATGCCTAACTCTATCATCATTAAACTTTTAAATTGTGCGTCGCGGTTCTGTTCAATGACAAAAACTTTTTTGTGTAACTCGACAAAATCTACAAACTCTTTACCAAAAGGAAATGATTTGACACGCATTGCATCTAGTGTAATTGCTTCATCACTCAACAATTGGACTGCTTCTTCGGCTGCGTAGGTCGAGGTTCCAAAAAATAAAACTCCGTAATCCGAGTTATTAACTTCCTGATAAAACTCTGGTGCCGGAACCATTGTTTTGGCAGTCTCGAATTTTCGCGCTAGTCTATCCATATTGCGCTGGTAAGCTTCGCTTGATTCGGTGTAGGCGGCATATTCATCGCGCGAACTTCCACGAGTTACAAAAGCTCCTTTGGTTGCATGGGTTGCAGGAATTGTCCGATAAGGAATTCCATCACCATCAACATCCAAATAACGTCCATATCTTTGTATATTATCAAGTCCTACCGCATCTAAAACTTTTCCGCGTTGATATTTACGGTTATCATCCCAATTCAAGGGAGGAGAAATATGGTCGTTCATTCCCAAATCCAGATCAGTCATTATGATGACAGGAGTTTGCAATTTTTCGGCTAAATCAAAAGATTCCGCAGTCATTTCAAAACATTCTTTGGGCGAAGCAGGGAAAAGCAAAACATGCTTTGTGTCGCCGTGCGCGGCGTAGGCAGCCTCTAAAATATCGGATTGCTGCGTCCGAGTCGGCATTCCGGTCGAAGGTCCGGTTCGTTGAACGTCAATTAAAACGGTTGGAATTTCGCTAAAATAAGCTAATCCTAAAAATTCATTCATCAAAGAAACGCCGGGACCGCTGGTTGCCGTAAATGAGCGTGCGCCGTTCCAATTTGCACCGATAACCATTCCAATCGCGGCTAATTCATCTTCGGCTTGGACAATGGCAAAATTCTTTTTACCAGTTGTTTTATCAACTCTGAGTTTTTCAGCATATTTAGTAAATGCGTCAACAACTGAGGTCGAAGGCGTAATCGGATACCAGGCTGCAACGGTTGCACCACCGTAAATTGCCCCTAAACCGCAAGCAGAATTTCCATTCATCAAAATCGAATCGCCAATCAAATCGCGTCTTTCAACCCGTAAATCCAAAGGATATTCAAAATTCTCTTTGACAAAATCAACACCTAAATTTAATGCTTTGATATTTGGCTCAATCAGTTTTTCTTTTCCCTTAAATTGAACTGCTAAAAGGCTTTCCAGAACATTAAACTCAATATCAAACAATGCCGAAAGTGCACCGATATAGATAATATTTTTAAAAAGTTGACGTTGGCGGGCATCAGAATAATTTGAATTGGAAAGTTCCATCAATGGAATTCCAAGATATTTTATGTCCTCACGGATGTAGTTTGAGTGAAGCGGTTTACTACTGTCATACAAAAAATATCCGCCTGGTCGAACGTCAGCCACATCTTTTGCCAAACTTTGCGGATTGACACTGACCATAAAATCAATGCCTTCGCGTCTGCCCAAAAAACCTTTTTCACTGACCCGGACTTCATACCAAGTCGGCAGCCCCTGAATATTGGACGGGAAAATATTTTTGGGTGTCACGGGAATTCCCATTTTAAAGATTGCCTTGGTAAAAAGTGCGTTCGCACTCGCCGAACCTGTCCCGTTGACGTTGGCAAATCTGATTACAAAATCGTTTATTTTTATTTCGCTCATTAAAGTAAAATTTTAAGAGAATTGAGTGGTTGGCAATTTATAGCAATTCTTTCGCCCAATTTAATAATTGCTTTCTTTGCTCATCATTTACAGGAAATATTATTGGATCTCCTGCTTTTACTCTCAATCGCACAATATTTCTACGGATACTTTCTAAATGTTCATCCAGGTAATGTTCAATAATAAATTTTTTCCAATCCTCACTAAACCCATCACCTTCTGCAAGTTTATGCAAATAATTAACAAAAGACTTACGTTTTTCTTGGTCAATCATTTCTGTTCATTAAACTATTTCCCGCAACCTGTATAGGTTTTAGTCACATTATAAAAGAACTTTTGCATATCCCAAGCCGCGGTCGGGCATCGTTCTGCACATAATCCGCAATGAAGACAAACATCTTCATCCTTAACCATCACTCGTTTTGTCGGCAAAGTTTCGGAAACGTATAAATCTTGTTTCATATTTAATGCCGGGACCTTTAATTTTGCCCGTAAATCTTTTTCTTCATCCTCATTTTTGGTAAAAGTTATACACGCAGTTGGGCAAACATCAACACAGGCATCGCATTCGATACATTTTGGGGCTGAAAAAACGGTTTGGACATCGCAATTCAAACAACGTTCGGCCTCTTTGAATCCGGTCAGTTTATCAAAGCCGAGTTCAACTTCTTTTTTACGGTCTTTGAGCGTAATACTTTTATCGGCTTGCGGGACAACATATCGTAAGTCATGGGCAATTTCGCTGTCGTAAGCCCATTCGTGAATCCCCATTTTTTGACTGTGCAGATTGACAAATGGTGCGAGCCGATCTCTGACATCTTCGCCCTTGCACAAACGATGAATCGAGACCGCCGCTTGATGTCCATGTGCAACAGCGGTAATAACATTTTCCGGTCCAAAAGCCGCATCACCGCCGAAGAAAACTTTGGGATGCGTTGATTGAAAAGTTACTTTATCAACCACGGGCATTTCCCATTCGCCAAATTCTACGCCGATGTCGCGTTCGATCCAGGGAAAAGCGTTATCTTGACCGATTGCTAAAATAACGTCGTCAGCTTCAAAGAAAACGTCGGGTTCCCCGGTCGGAACCAGTGAACGTTTACCATTTTCATCGTATTTTGCTTCAACTTTTTCAAAGGTCATTCCTTTTAATTTTCCGTCCTCAACCACAAAGGATTTTGGAACGTGATTATCAAAAATCGGAATATCTTCGTGCATCGCATCTTCTTTTTCCCAAGGCGATGCTTTCATATCGGCAAAAGGTGAGCGAACCACAACCTTTACGTCATCTCCGCCCAACCTTCGCGAAGTTCGGCAGCAATCCATCGCCGTATTTCCGCCGCCAATTACTAAAACTTTTTTGCCGATAGCTTTTGTATGTTCAAAGGCAACGCTGGCTAACCAATTGATTCCGATGTGAATATTTTTTCCTTCGGTATCCCAACGACCGGACAATTTCGGTAAATCTTTTCCGCGTGGTGCGCCGGTTCCGACAAAAATCGCGTCGTAATCTTTTTCTAAAACACCTTTCAAACTATCAACATAATGTTTGAAATGAGTGTGAATGCCTAAATCCAGAATGTAATTAACTTCTTCGTCCAGAACAGTTTCGGGCAAGCGGAAAGATGGAATTTGGCTGACCATAAAGCCGCCGCCTTTGATTTGTTCGTCAAAAAGATGTATTTCGTAACCAAGCGGAGCTAAATCTCGCGCCACTGTCAGTGAAGCAGGTCCTGCGCCAATTAATGCAACCTTTTTACCGTTTGGAGTAAAAGGTCCTTTCGGCATCAGTGATTTAACTTCGCCTTTATTATCGGCGGCAACACGTTTGAGTCGGCAAATTGCAACAGGTTCTTTTTCCACGCGCCCTCGTCGGCAAGCGGGTTCACATGGACGGTCGCAAGTTCTGCCCAGAATACCGGGAAAAACATTGGAATCCCAATTGATCATATAGGCTTCCGTGTATTTTTCCTGAGCAATCAGCCGAATGTATTCAGGAACGGGAGTATGTGCCGGACAGGCATACTGGCAGTCAACCACTTTATGAAAATATTCAGGGTCTTTTATATCAGTCGGTTTCAATTGATTTAATTCCTTGGTTGTATGGATTCTTTACTTAATTTATTCGTCAGACTTTGGAAAAAGTTTACAAAGGTAAAAAAAATCTGTCTAAAAATAATACGTTTTTAATATTACTTCAAATTCACTTGGCGTTTTATTAAAATTTCTTGGTAATGCAATACGAACTTTAGCAAAATACAGACCTTTTTGACCTTATTTTTGTTTTTAACTAAAAACTTCGTCATAAAACTTAACCATTATCAAATTGGCATAATAATTGCCTAAATCAATATCTAAGAGGAGTTTTGTTATGAAAAGTGTAAAAAATTATTACAATCTGATCATAATCTCAGTCATTAGCATTTTGATTTTACCATTGTCTAGTTTATCGCAAAATACGCCTTCTGCTCAAGATAAGAAGGTAATTACCGACTTTGAAAGACAGGCGCAAGATTATGTTAAATTGAGGGATAAAGTGGAAGGAAAACTAACCAAACTACCAATTAAAGCTACGGCTGAACAAATCGAAGAATATAAAACCAATTTCCAAAAAGCCGTTCAGGCGGCACGTATCAATTCGACTCAAGGGGAAATATTTACACCTGAAGCAGCGCAAATGTTTCTTCAGATCATAAAAATTGAATTTGAGCCAAAAGAAAGAGCGGATTTAAGGAAAAAAATTCTGGCGGCAGAAGTTAAAACCGTTCCGTTAAAAGTTAATTTTCCATACCCGCCGGAAAAAGAACAATTAGAAATGCCGCCCAACCTGTTATTGCAATTGCCGCAATTACCTAAACAATTACGATACCGTTTTGTCGGCAGTAACTTTTTGTTAATTGACAGGGAAAATGGACTGATTATTGATTTTCTGACCAACGCGCTCCCTTAAAACTTCCGTAATGAGGTAAAAATAATGAAATGCGTTGCGAATTTCACCACCAATTTGAGCAGTGCTAATCCCTTCACGATTTGCT
>DAORIL010000351.1:0-6930 GCA_035438525.1 Pyrinomonadaceae bacterium | reverse complement strand
CAATTCCGAAAAGAGTTCTTCGATTTTGGCGATAATCCGCTCCTGCTCGGCAAGCGGTGGAAGTGGAATTTCAACTTGTCTTAAATCTTCAAGATGATAATTCTTGACAACTCCACCTTTGATTTTTGATTTTATATCCAAAAAAGCAATATGAAACTCAAAAAAATAGAGCATCCATTTTTGGTTTATATTACGTTTATTTTTTTGAAGTTTAATCAAAGCAACGCTAACAAACAGACTAAAATCAACTTTTGGAACAATCGCTAATCTTCCAATCGTCCCGCTTTTAGTAATCAAAAGATCACCTTCTTCTGGGTTACATCTTTTGATTAGTTCTTCGTGTTCATCAGCCGAAATATATTTGCAGTTGTCAAAATATACTTTTTGGTCACGAATATCTTTAACGGAAATAAAAGGAATCCCTGTTTCTGTATAGGTTGGGGTGTGATGAGTTCCATCAGTGATTTTGTCCGCAATTTCACTTAATTTTTTCACTTCCCAATTTTGTGACAATTCATTATTGTTAATCATTTTATAAATGTCCAACAAACTTCAGTTTGTTGAATTCTCATGCGAATGACAAACTAAAGTTTATCGAACGGAACAATCGAACAATGTCATGTCCATGTCCAACAAACTTCAGTTTGTTGATGACATTGGCAATCGTCAATCTTTGCTTTATCGAAAACCTTCAACTTGTCTTCTCGCTAAACCGTTCAACAAACTGAAGTTTGTTGGACTTTTATGCCGCTAATGCTTCGTTTAATTCTTTGATAATCGGATCCATTTGATCGCCGAAAAGCTGATACATTTTGCCTAATCCTCCGGCGGGTGCAAAAGGTTCGTATTCAAAATCATCACGCTCAATGTGAAACGAGGTGGCAACGTGATCTTTGATCATCCGCAACCATTGCATCTGGTCTTTATTAAATTTCAAGGCTCCCGCTTGTTTGCCCATCACCCACGTTTGAAAATTACGGTCAATCGTTTTGCTGTAATCCGTCAGCTTTTCATCAATTCCGCACGCCTTTCGAATCAGGGCGACCAATGCCGTCAATTCGGTTTTTGCCGCTCCTTCAGTTTCGCCCAATTGCTGATAGGCTTGCCAAACATTGAGCGGAGCAATCTTTGGACGTTCCATCTTTAATTTTTCGCACAGCTCACGAATCATTTTGAAAGTCAGTTCACGACGGCGAAATGGCTGATTATAAAAAATCTGCAAAGCCGTTATCTCATCTTTATTTTCCAGAATCCAGCTCGTGAAATCATTGATAACATTCGCTGCCGATTCGCGTTCGTCTTCGTCCCAACCCGCTTTGATAACTTTGTCAGGATTGATGATGTCAATAATTTGGTCGAGCGATTTACGGACATTTTCGACAAACTCATTAAATTCGCCCGTAAAAACTTCCGCTACTTTTTCGATTATTTGATTGTGCTGCGACTTTAGTTTAGACGCTACTTCATCAGTCGTAAAACCGGGATTAGCGGAAATAATTTCGGCTTCAATGTCATCGAGTTTGTCAGGACTGTAAACGGAAAGGAGTTCGGCAGCGATTTCACTCGCCGTTTTTCCGTTTGCCTTTGCCTTAAATTGCTCACGTTGTTTATCGTTGATTTGGCAATCAAGCCTCAGCAAACGATTTGCCAAACTCGAAAAAACATCTTCATCACGCACACCAAACGCCACCGCTCCAAGCAAATCTTTCAAAGCCACGCCCGGTTTTCGTTCGAGCGGACGGCTATCGGTCTTACAGCTTTTCGTTACGCCAACCGCATCCACAATCACAAAATGATCTTTGGCAAATTTCGCTGTCGGTGTGACTTTTCGCAAATCATCGAGCGAAATCGTCCGTGTCCCGCGTCCTTTCATCTGCTCAAAATAATTACGGCTTCGCACATCACGCATAAAAAGCAGACATTCCAGCGGTTTAACGTCCGTTCCGGTGGCGATCATATCCACCGTGACAGCAATTCGCGGATGATAATCATTGCGAAACTGCGACAAAACGGATTTCGGGTCTTCATCAGCTTTATATGTCACCTTTTTGCAAAAGCGATTTTCTTCGCCGAATTCTTCGCGGACAATCTGAATAATGTCGTCGGCGTGGCTGTCCGTCTTGGCAAAGATCAAAGTTTTCGGCACTTCTATTTCGCCTTTCTCGTCAAAGCGGTCAGGAAACATTTTTGGTAAATGCTCCTTAAATGTCCGAATAACCATCCGAATTTGATTGGGATTAACGACTGATTTATCAAGCTCAGTTGAGGTGTAAGTAATGTCTTCATCCAATTGTTCCCAACGCTTTTTGCGTGAAAGTTTTTCCCGTCGGTCAACGAATTCTTTCATCTTCAGCATTGCACCCTGTTGGGTAATTTCCGTTTCGATAATGTAATTGCTGAAACCGACATTAACCCCATCTATCACTGCTTGCTCGTGTTTATATTCGCTGACGACATTTTGATTAAAATAACCAAAGGTGCGGTTATCGGGCGTAGCCGTCAAACCGATCTGAAAAGCGTCGAAATATTCCAAAACCTGTTTCCAGAGGTTATAGATCGAGCGGTGACACTCATCAATGACGACAAAATCAAAAAACTCAATCGGCAGTTTCGGATTGTATTCAACATCCTGCGGTGTCGAAGGCTGCCAAACAAATTCATTTGGATTTATTTCTTCATTTGATTCGTCCAATTCACGACCGCGTAAAACCGAATAAAGCCGCTGAATCGTGCTGATATAAACCTGATTATCTGTCGGAATAAAACTTGATTTCAAACGATGAACGCCGTAAAGCTCGGTAAATTTACGGTTATCATCATTGGGCAGATACGCCATAAATTCCTGTTCGGCTTGTTCTCCCAGATTCTTGGTATCAACGATGAATAAGATTCGCTTGGCATTTGTGTATTTGAGCAAACGATAAATAAACGTAATCGCCGTAAAGGTTTTGCCCGAACCTGTCGCCATCTGAATTAAAGCTCGCGGATGATTCTTTTTAAAAGATTTTTCAAGATTGGTAATCGCCGTAATCTGACAATCGCGCAAACCTTCCGTCGGCAAAGGTCGAATCGTTTGCAAACTATTTCGCAAAGTTTCAGTTTTCAGCAAGTCACGCAAAGTTTCGGGTTTGTGAAACGAAAAGACCGGACGCGAACGCGGTTTCAAATCACGATAATCGGTAAAGCGTGTCAATTCGCCGGTGCTTTCATAAACAAACGGCAATGGATCATTATTGAGGTATTTAAGTTTTGCCTTCGCGTAATCCGATGATTGATCTTCAACCTGCGTCAGATGCAAGCCTTCGTCTTCACGTTTGGCTTCAATCACGCCAACCGGCTTTTTATCCACAAACAAAACATAATCCGCCGGACCAACATCAGTCTGATATTCACGCACCGCTACACCTAGGGATTCACCAAGATTTATTTTCTTTTTGCTTTGCACAATCCAACCGCAAGCATTGAGCTGCCTGTCAATCAAATCGCGTGAGATTTGTTCGGGAGTCTGATTTACGAACATACAATTTTGTTATGTCATAGATTTCAGTAATTATGCGTAGTCACAATTAAATTCAAACGATTGATTTTTATTGGATTTAAGACAAAGCAGAATAACTCAGTTTTTTTGGCTAAGTCAAGTATTTTCAATGTGGCAGAAATAATAGTCAGTCCCGATCCTGCCTATTTGAAGTGTTATAAGTAAAGCCGTATGCTAATCTAAGTGATGTAAAGAAAGTTATGAAGAATACGAAACAGACCGAACCAAATACTTTGATGAGCGTATCCCCGCAGCCCTTGAAGGCGGAAACGTCAAATACAAACCAGGATACGACCAACTCCAAACACTCGTCCAAGTTCCAACGGATGATAGATCAAATGAAGGAACGAATAGTGGAAAACAACCGGATAGACAGCAATCTAGCCAAGAAGTAAGTTCACCACCTTCCGTTGATTTCGGTGCGATATTTGATGAGGCTTTTGAAGCCGAACATCCAACCCGATAACAGCATTTCTCACAAGTTTTGACTGTTTAGCCAATAAGATGTCAGATAAAGTCTTGACTGCTAAAAATAAGATTTCCGAAATTTAATGTGTGGTAGTCAATAAACACCATGACCTGTGATATTTCTCCAATCTTTCCAAATCCTTTGGCTGAAGCTCATTGATTCGTCGGATATTCATATTATCTTCAAGGTCAGCGATTTTTACTTCGCGAGCTATCGGATTAGTTTGGACTCGCTTGATAAAATCTTCGTAGCTTTCGCTACTTCTGCTGGTAACACAATCAAGAGCAGCTAAGACTTCTTCAGAGAATCCATTCTTACGAAGCCGGTTAAATGTCCATCCTTTACAGTCTTCAACTACATCATGAAGGACTGCCACCATCATTGCTGTTTCCGATTTCATCTGCATCATCATTCTCAGGGGATGTAGAATATAGGGACTTCCGGCTTTATCTATTTGTCCTTTATGTGCCAACGATGCAATAGAAATTGCATCTTCTAAAGTCGCGGTTTGATTCGCTTTGTTTTTCATTTTGCTCATTACCTCAGACTCCCCAATCAAAAAAACTGACGGATCAATCATCCTGGAGGATTCTAACCGGGAGTTGTTTCCAACCAAGTTCTTTATAGGCTGAATACGCGGCATTCCCATCCAAAATCAAATATGTTCCGTCATAATTGTCTTTTACTTCCAGTGGGGCACGTCGCTTTGCTCCGCTGACACCCAATTTAAGTTTATGGATATGCCGAAGCGCCTTTTCAACCGACTCCGCCCGACCATTAGCTCCCAAAGTTTCGGTGCATTTGGTGGGCTTTAAATGATCAATCGAAACTATCCGATATTCAGACGCTGAGGCATCATCCGGAAAGGGCTCAAAAAATCTAAATATTTCTCCCATTTCGTTTTAAGTCAGCTTTAATAAATATTCGACAACGGATTTCCAATTTGGGAATTTTTCGGTTCCAAAGTGGATATGTTCACCTTCAAATTTATCAACGCCACTTGCTAGTCGGTCATCAATAATAAAATCGCCTTTATTCAGATTTTTATAATGAGACAGGATAAGTCGTTTATAAGCAGGAGCTTCATTGTGTTCTCCTAAATACTTTTGCACCCATTCTAATTTATGCTGCCAGGCTGAAGGATTATCCCAGGGCGAGGTGGATAAAATATAAACGTCGAAATGTTTAGATAAGGTTTTGAAACTTTCAATCGCATCGGGCATAGGACGCATTAAACTGAAAATGTTCGGGCAGTCATCGTATCTGCCTTCATACTTAATCCTATCTTCATCGCTGATAGAGTCTATTCCATGGGGAAAGTCAACCAGGACATTATCCATATCGACATAAACAATTTTTTTAGGTTTTGAGTTTTCTAATTTCATAATAATTATTAAGAATCGGTAAATTTCCCATTAAAAAGAAACAAAAAAAAGACTTAACACTTACACCTGAAACTGGTCACCAACCAGTCAGATTTTGCGTTAAGCCTCTCACATTTCAGAATACTAAAACTGTTTTTTAAAAACAATTATAATTTTGAAAGTTCTAAGATTTAATTTACAATTTTTTTATTCTCACTTGTTTTCTAGTTAGCTACCCTTTGAATTTGTAAGTAAAGTAGAAAATATGATTAAACAATGCCTCAACTGCGGTTTTAATATAAATGAATTAGACGATGTTTGTCTTTATTGCGGCATCAGTAAGCCGTTAATTAAAATACCCGATCAAGACATTATTTTAGCTATTGTGATTGTAGCCGCGTTTTTTATCTGGCTTTCTGTTTCGTTCATTTTGAGCACCTTGGGTTCGTTATTACAATCGAAAATTGTCTCGTCAATAGTTGTGTTCTTAATTTTAGGATTCATTCCTTTGGTTGTTTTTGAAAGTTACAAATACATAAAGAAAAAAAGGCGAGAGTCTTCGAACCGAGTAGTTATTGAAGGACTTAGCCAAAAACAAAATTTAATAAAGCAACGATTTCAGGAGCTTTCCAACAAGCAATCAAGCATTGATGAGGTCCTTCACGGAATTGGTCCAAAGCCTAACCAGGATTTGAATGATACTTACAAAAAGTTACATTACGCAAAAGTGCTAATCCGCGATCAAATTATCAGATATGAATTACAAAATAAGAAAATTAAGTTAATTCGATTCCAAAATATGTTACTTCCGGTATTGTCCGTTGATCAGGGGTTAGATGAAATGCAAATTCGTTTAGGCATAAGAAATATTGACAGAGCGATTTACGAGATTTATTTGATACAAAAAAGCCTTTACCTCGACAATCCTACTGAGACAGCTTTAGAACGTGATCAATTGTGGGCTGATCTACCAACCAATACTCAACCAGAATTTCATGACAAAATGAATTTTTTAAGGTGGCAGATGGATATGGACCGAGCCCACGCATCAAATAAAAACAAGAAATCACATGAATATCCCACAGACATCATTTCAGGAAGAAAGGATTTCGCGATTCAACTAGAATGTGCATACAATTGTATTCAGAGACTTCGTGATTCATTACTTAAAGCTCAAGCTACACTTGCTTTGCAAGGAATACCCCCAACGGCTATCCAACCTAGTAATATCATCTCGAGCGATGATTTTTACCAATTAATTGAAATTTTCAACATCGAAATCGATTTGGTAGACTTCAGTCAGACATTTCAAGAACTTGAGCACGAATACCATCGACTTAGGGCGACAAGCGATCTAATTTAAGTGACGTTTTATAAGAATTTGTATTGAAAATAATGCTATTCATGTTCGTTAGAGTCAGTCTCGAACCCAACAATGAAGGTTCCCGCAAAATGAAAGGAAAACTTGAAGTTACCTAATTCGTAAAATGTTAAACCATTTAAATTAAGGTCTTAACTTTGTATATCCCGATGCCGTTTTAAATATTCCTTTTCGATTG
>DAORIL010000350.1:0-6963 GCA_035438525.1 Pyrinomonadaceae bacterium | reverse complement strand
CAGGAAATTTCGCGCCCGTCCTCAAATTGGGCAATTACTTCGCTGTCGTTTTGCTCAAAACTTTTCAGGCGGCTGGCGTGATGATAATTTTCAACAGGAAAAGCATCTTTCAGTTGCCGATAAATCGTATCCCACGAAGTCATCAGTTGTCGGCTGCGGTCTGCGCTTCTGACACTGCCGTCACGGTTTAGATATTGCCGACTGAGCGATGGAACGCTGACATCTTGCCTGGTGGCAATGCCCAATCCTTCGAGAAGTTGCAAAACTTCCATTTGCACGACCAGCCCTGCGCCTCTGTCGCTCATTTCGGAACGGGATTTTTCAAAGATTTCGACTTCCACGCCCGCACCTCGCAAAGCTAACGCCGTGCATAATCCGCCAAGCGAACCGCCAATTACCACTGACCGCAAAATATCTTTTTTATCGTCTGTTTTTATCATTTTCGACTCCAATCTTTTTCTTTGTTTTCAACGGACGAAACTATTCTAAATTCCTTTCCCATAAATATTGATGAACGAAAGTTACCGCCATTGCGCCTTCGCCAACAGCGGTGGCAAATCGTTTGACGGACTTGTGCCTGACATCTCCGGCGGCAAAAGAACCCGGAACACTCGTTTCGAGATGAAACGGCGAGCGCGGCTGTTTCCAAATCTCCGAAAAGTTCGGGAATTTCTGTAAATCTTGTCCGGTCACTAGATAACCTGTCGCATCACGGATAATATTCGTTTCTTTCGCCCATTCGGTATTTGGCGCACCGCCAATGCAAACGAACAATCGCCGTGTTTCTTGCCGTTGCACCGTTTGGTTAAGGGTGTCGGCAATCTCAATTTCTTCTAACGCTTCATTTCCGTTTAGTGCAGTTATTTTAGAATTATAGAGAACTTCGATTTTACGGTTTTCCTCAATACGAGTCAGCAGATAATGAGAAAGAGCCGAAGCGAGATTTTTTCCTCTCACAATCATCGTTACTTTTTTCGCATAGCGCGAAAAGTGCATCGCCGCTTGCCCGGCGGAATTGCCACCGCCGACCACATACACATTTTCATTGATACACATCGGGGCTTCACCTGCACCCGCGCCGTAGTAAAGACCGCGATGCAAAAATTGGTTTTCATTGGCGAGACCCAACCGCCGATATTCAACGCCCGTCGCGCAGATGTTTGCTTTTGCGACCATTTTGCTGCCGTCCGCCATATCGGTATAAATGCGATTATCTCTAAATTCGGATTTCACGCCTTCGCGCAGTAACAGAATTTCGATACCGAATTTTATGGCTTGTTGTCTGGCTCTTTCCGCCAATTCCGCACCGCTGATGCCTTTTGGAAAACCCATATAGTTTTCAATCAACGAACTTGTTCCGGCTTGTCCGCCGACTGCTTGCCGCTCAATTAGCACCGTGCGTAAACCTTCAGACGCAGCATAAACCGCCGCACTTAAACCCGCTGGACCCGCGCCGTAAATAGACAAGTCGTATTCCTTAAATTTCGGTTGAATTACCCAACCCAATTCGTCAGCAAGTTCGCGCACCGAAGGCGCAAACAGTCGGTTTCCGTCCGGCAGTTCAACGACCGGAAGTTGTGCCGTTTCAAGCGATGGCAACCCAAGTTCTCTCTCGCAATCCGCATCGCATGTTAGCTCAATCCAATCGAACTCAACGACACTTCGACTCAGAAAATCGCGGATGGCGTAGGCTTCGGGCGAATTAAGTTGCCCGAAAACCCGCACTTTATATTTACCAGTATCTGTAATTAAGTTTTGCATTTTAGTTTTTTCTTGCGAAAACCAAATTTTATGCCATTGCTGAATTGATTGCTTGCTCGAAAGCCGCAATAAATGTTTCGACTGACTGCGCTCCCGAAAACGAAACTTGGTTGTTAATGATGAAATTCGGAACACCACTAATTCTCAATTCGCGCCCTTTTTCTTTTGCTTCGTTGACGGCGTTGGTTGATTCTTCGCTTTCGAGAAAATTCTTGACCTGTTCGGCATTCATTCCGGCATTGACCGCAATCTTGATTAAAGTATCACGATTGCCAACATCTTTTCCTTCGACAAAGTAACCGTTAAAAACAGCATCCGTTACTTTATCTTGAACGCCTTCACGCCCCGCGAGTAAAATAAGTTTGTGCGCGTCAAAAGTGTTCGGTGTTCGTTCCATTAAGTCGTGTCTGAAATGAATACCTTCGCTTTCACCGGCTTTTTTTACCTGCTCATCAAGAGCCAGAGACTTTTCCCAACTGCCGAATTTTGCCGAGCGATATTCCTTTCGATTTAATCCTTCTTTCGGCATTTCGGGATTCAGTTCAAACGGATGCCACGTTACGCGAGCCTCAAAACGATCTTTGACCGCCGCCAGAGCCTTTTCCAGTCGGTGTTTTCCGACAAAACACCACGGACAAATCACATCGGAATAAACATCTATCTTCAAAGTCATAATTTTCTTCTCCTTTTCTTCCAATATGTTATTGTGGCATATACAGAATTTTAAAAGAAGTAGGCACTATTTCGTGTTATAGTCACCAAATAGATACTGTAAAAAATGAAAGATAAGAGAAAAAGTCCGGCAACCATTACTCTGCAAGTCATCGGCGGAAAGTGGAAAGTTTTAGTTTTATACGAATTGTTTTCAGGCGTGAAAAGATTTTCCGAATTGCGAAGACTCTTGAGCGGCGTAACGCAAAAAATGCTCACGCAACAACTTAGAGAAATGGAGAGCGACGGACTTATTCACCGCGAGATTTACCCGCAAATTCCGCCGAAAGTTGAATACTCGCTCACACCTTTAGGAGAGAGTCTGAAACCGATTGTAGATGCAATGTGCGAATGGGCGTTGAAACACGGAAAGAAGATTAAAAGTGAATAAAATTAAGGTGATTCAGTTAGACAAAACATTTGCTCTGTCCAATTTTTTATTTACTCAAAAAATAAAGAACTATTTCTGGCTCAACCCTTTGGAAATGTGTTGGTTACTTTTTGCTGATCTTTAAAATTGATAATTGGTTGTTCAATTAAGCCGAAAACACCGAGTTTTTTGAGAGTCGGATCAGATTCGATGCGGTCAATTTGTTCGAGCGGAAGTGCCGCGCCTTTAAATCGCCGGCAAATTTCAGGCGAAACAACCAAAAACCACGTCGGCGCGTCTTCGCGGCTGTTGCCCGTCGGAATCGCCCAAAGAGTAAATTGATGCGGCGAAATTTGCGTGTAGAAATAATAATAATTGCGATGATTCAATGCACGGTTTTCAGCCGAAAACAGGCGATTTTTGCGCTCCCAGATAACACCTTCGAGTTTTTGCAAATCTTCGGGAAACTGCCCCCGTTTTTCGTGAAAGCGGAGCAAATCGCGCATCATCATCGAAACCGATTCAACCGGCATTTCGGCTGATTTTTTGCGGTCAACTGACCACAACGAGTAAATATAAGCGGCGATGACGATAAAAAGTGCCATTACCGCAACGATTAACGAAAGTTTGATTCTGCTTGCAACCATACTCTTAAACCACACTCCGACCGATTTCCATCGCCCGGACTTCAAACTCCCGATGGGCGGCATGGACATTATCGCTTAAATCATTGAGAACATCGGAATCAACGTCAGATTCTTCTTTGTTTTCAACTTCCTTTGACAAAACAACGGGCGAGCTTTCGATATTCATTTCGCTTTCCTTCAGATCCGCACTGCTCACACGCGAAGCGATGTCTTCTCCATTGGTCAAATATTCTTCGTTTTTCATATTTGTTTCTTCGGTTTCAATAAAATCGGGGTTTTCATCAAAGAATTCCTCAACGGTTTCTTCGGCAATTTTTTCAAAAGTTTCTTCATCTAAAATCACTTGATTCGAGCTATCATTTTTTTCAATCGCAGGATGTGAATGTGTCGAATTGTTTTCAAAATTTACTTGAGTGTTTTCTGCAAACTTAAAATCGTCATCAATATCGCCCAAATAAATAACTTTCGGTAGTTTGTATTCCGGCGAGGTATATTTTTGCTTGAGAACGCCAATTGGCGGATAAGCGGCTTTAATCGGCGGCGCGGTATCATTGACTATGAGCAATTCTTTATGCGCCGGGATTTGGCGAATTTCCGAACCGAACATCAGCGGACGTTTTTGTTCGGCGTAGCGGATGTTGTCATTTTTCTTACCCGGAAAATCCTGATAAGTTTTGGCGAAAATAGTTGTTTCGCCGAGTTGTTTGGAAGCGTATTCCGCCGTAACGTCGTCGAGTCCGGGCAGAAAAATCTTGGTCATCACCGTTCCCAAAATCGCGTTTGCCTGCTCTTTGCCGTATTGGTCATACATTTGCGGCAAATCCTGATAGCCCAATCCCAAACCAACCCCGCGCCCGCGCCCAATCCCTGAGATGCGTTTTACTTCGGCGACGTTGAGTTGATAGGCTTCATCAATCAGCACGAAACACGGAATTTCCGGTTCATTTAATCCGTCGAGCCGCATTTCCAGAACGGCTTGACCGAGAAAAGTAGCGATAAATTCTTTGTATATTTCCGCCGCGCCTTCCGAAACAACGAGATAAACGGCAGTTCCCTTTTGTCTGAGCTTACGAAAATCAATCATCCGGCAGCCCATTTCGATTTCTTTTTCTGTCGGCACGGTCGTAACCATTCGCGTCGGCGCGAGTGTGAAAGGACGCAGTTTGTTGTAAAGTCCGATCAGCACCGAGCCGTGCGTTTGCGGAGGACTGCGGCGAAAGGCAAAAAAGGCTTGTTTGGCAAAAAATGAGGGCGAAGTTTCAAGCGCGGCGGCAAAACCGTCTTCCTTTCCGCCAAGTCCGATGAGAAAATCGGCGGCAAAAGCCGGAATCGCTTTGTCGCCGTAAACATACGCCAAATGCAATAAAATCGCGGTTAAAGCGAGCTGTTCTGCTTCGCCCCAAAACGGATCTTGAGAAGTTTTCTGCCTACTTTCGGCTCCCAACATCATTCCGGCAATCTGGCAGGCAAAAGACGGATTTTCACGACAGGCAGGCAGAAAATTCCATCTGTCCGATTTTTCGGGATTGTTTAAATCGAGGCGATAAATATTTCGGGCAAAATTTCCCGTCTGTTCAATCAATTCGCCTTTCGGGTCATAGACTAAGACGGACGAATTTTTCAGCACCTCTCGAATCATTGCCATAAAAAAGGTTTTTGATTTGCCCGAACCCGTCGGACCGAACATTGCAAAGTGCCTGAGCCATTGTTCACGCGGCAAAAACAAATCGAATCCACCGAAAACTTTAGCTATCGGCAAAGAGTTTTTCGGCAAGGGCAAGACCTTAAATTTATTAACCAGCTTTTTAGCAACTAAATCCTTCAGATTCGCCCAACGCGCCGAGCCGTGCGAGGTAGCCATTGTCCAAAGACGGTAAGAAAAGCACAAAAGATAAGTATCTAAAAATCCGGCAGCCAGCGAAAGCACCGCTAATGCCCAGAAAACCAGCCACATCAGACCGGAAACTTCCAGCAAATATCCGGCAAACAAACTAAGAGATGCGCCGGTCAAGCCTAAAAAAATAAAAAAAACGGCTTGACCGACATCGCCCGCCCACGCCCAAAACGCTTGATAGGCAGGCAAATATTGCTCATTCGCTTTGCGCGGAATGCCGACGGACGCGTCAAATTTTTCGATCCATTCTGATGAAAACATAAAAACTAGCGGATAACTTCAATGAGTGTTTAATAACACCTGCGACAAACATAAGAAATAAAAACGTGCCGAATTTCCTTGACATTCACACGGCTCACCATCCGATTCAACTTTCTGATTTTTTTGCCGCAATTATCACAATCTTTATCTCTTTTGCGGTTGAGAAACAGATAAATTCCCCATTTTGTAATACGAAGATTACGATTCGTATCAATTATCGAATTTGCTGTTTGTGTCATAATTTTCCCTTTCCTATTGTTGATTTTTTAATTGATTGAGAAGTCGTTTTTCTTCTTCAAGAATTTGAAGATTATTTTCGTTTTGTGGCAGCAGTTCGCCGCGCCACTGAGCAAGCGTCCATCCGGCAGACACTATCTTTTCGAGCGGTGCAAAGGGTGCGGGAATGTCAAAGCGATTAACGGAAGCCGACTGGAAATAGGTAATGGTTCGTCGGTCCAGAGAGGTTAGCGGAAACCGCAACAAAATTGCCGGACTTGCCGAATCTTGACGAGGACGCGAAAGAATCTCAAATCTGAGCGGCTCGGATTGATAGCGCACTAAAATCGTGCCGGACGGCGAAAGAAGTTCACCGTTTTGGAATTCAAAACCCGGCGGCATTAATTTTCGTTCCGTGAATATTGACCAGATTTTCTCTAAATTCGGCGGCACACTTCCCTGCTCGGTATGATAGGCAAAAACGGTGAGCGAAATCGCCATTCCGAGTGCGCCGGTTTCGCGCAAGCGAATGGAAGTGTCATAAACTTCGCCCTTGAAGATTTGCGGCGCAGTATAGATTCTGTTTTCGTCCGATTCGGTTTTAGCATCATTAAACTGGTTGTGTTCGACGAATTTAATTTGTGCTTGCGTCTGTCCGTTGCGGAACGCCCGAAGCCCGAAAATGACCGATAAAAGCAGGACGACCAAAGCAATTACATTAAAAGTCGGCGAAGATACTAATGACCGAATGAAGGTTCTCAATTTCTTCGATTTTTGTGCGTAAATTTCAGTTTTGTTATTTTTCGGTTTTGGACTTTTAAGCATAATTCCCCATAGTTTCTTGAAAAAAAGTGTTTATGTTTGCGCCGACGGGATTAAGACCTAAGCGGAACCCATAATTTTCATCACGTTCCGCCAGCCAGCGGTCAATGAGCGGATGAAAAGCCGTTGCGGTCAAGAGCAGATAATCAATTTGCAGTTTGAGAAATTCCTGCGCCTCGCTCGTTTTGACGAAATAGCAGAAGTAGCGAATAAGCTCTTTCTCGTCTAAATCTTTAACTCCGTCGCGCTCAAAAGCTCCGACAACATCAATGGATTCTCTT
>DAORIL010000349.1:0-6999 GCA_035438525.1 Pyrinomonadaceae bacterium | reverse complement strand
GGTTTTCTTCAGATCTGCCTTCCGAGGCGATCAAATTTGTCAAGATCATCATCAAATTCACCAAACCACGTCCGACCCAAAAAGGGCTGTATGCCGTCACTCGTCCTGAGCCGGAAAATCTTCTGCTGACAATCAACAAACTCAAAAAGTTATTAGGAGAGAAAAATGTTGGAGTGCCGGTTTTGCTCAATCAAAGGCTGCCGGAAGCCTTTGAACTGAATGCCGAAAAGCTGCCGGAAGGAATTGAAAAAAATGTTGTTGAGTTAGAAAAACCGCTGGTCGGCTTTTATTATTATATCCCGCCCTTAGCCGCTCAGGTCTTGATCCGGCGCAAACAACTGATTTTTTTGAAAACCACCCGCTTTGCCGGACGGGTGGCGGAATACAGCGGAGTCTGGAAAAAAAACTCGCGCTGGTGGGAACGGGAATGGAAAACCTACGAATGGGATGTCGAGCTGGAAAATCTGGGAGTCTATCGGCTTTGCCGCCGCTCGCAGGAATGGTTTGTGATTGGAGAATATGACTGATTTTTTTGAACTTCATTCGCGTTCTGCTTTTAGCTTTTTATCTTCAGGCTCATTACCTGAAGAGTTGGTGAGGCGTGCCGCTGAGCTTAATCTGCCCGGCATTGCTCTCATTGATCGGGATAGTGTTTCAGGGGCAGTCAGGTTTCACCTTGAAGCCAAGGAAGTCGGGATCAAGCCCATCATCGGGGCTGAAATCACGATGGAAGATAAAACACTTTTGCCGCTGCTCCCACTTAATCTGAAGGGGTATCAGAACCTTTGCAAACTGATCACCACCATCAAACTTCGGGCGAAAAAAAGCGAGCATTTTGCAGTTCAAACAGACATCGAAAATTATGCTGAGGGTTTATTATGTTTGACGGGCGGAAGCGACGGTTTTTTAGCAAACAGTATCCAAAATAAAAAAGGAAAAGAGACTCTAAACTGGCTCAAGGATGTTTTTAACGACCGGCTTTATCTCGAATTACAACGACATCATTCGCGCTCTCAAGAAGACATTAATCAAAGAATAATCAGACTTTCCCAAAAGTTCAAAGTTCCCTGCTTTGCTAGCAACGGAGTTTATTATGCCGATGAGAAAGACCGCGAGATTTTTGATGTTTTCACCTGTATTAAAAACCATCTTCCGATTGAAAAAGCTGGGAAACTTTTGTCGAAAAATAGTGAGCGATACTTAAAATCAAAAGAGATGATGTTTGACCTTTTTGCTGAATATCCGATGTTGGTGGAAAGAACCGGCGAAATTGCTTCGCGGATTGATTTTTCACTTGATGAACTTGGCTATTCGTTTCCGGATTATCCCGTCGCTTCGGGCGAAACGATGGATTCCCTGCTCCGTCAATTAACCGAAAAAGGTGCAATTTGGCGATACGGTGCAATAAATACAAAGGTCAGGTCAAAACTAGACTATGAACTAAACTTAATCGCCAAACTTAAACTTGCCGGATATTTTCTGGTAGTTTGGGATATTTCGGAGTTTTGCCGCCGGAATAACATTATGTCGCAGGGACGAGGTTCGGCAGCCAATTCCGTAGTTTGTTATTCGCTTGGGATTACGGCAGTTGATCCGATTGCCGCCGACCTTTTGTTTGAAAGATTCTTATCTGAAGAACGCAGTGAATATCCCGATATTGATATTGACCTCCCTTCGGGCGATGATAGAGAAAAAGTCATTCAGCACGTTTATCAGAAATACGGCGAGCGTGGTGCCGGAATGACCGCCAATGTCATCACCTATCGTTCCCGTTCCGCTATTCGAGAAGTTGGAAAAGTTTTTGGTTTTGCGGAAGAGGAGCTTGGCAGATTATCGAAACTCATCCCTTCTTTTGAAACGAATAATTTGGCAGAAATTAAGATTCGATTGTCTGAGGCTGGTTTTTGTTCAGCAGAAATAACCGACGAACAAGAAAGTAATAGATATAATCAATTCCTGATGATGTTTCGCCGAATACTGGATTTTCCCCGTCATCTCGGTCAGCACAGTGGCGGAATGGTCATCAGTTTAGGAAGATTAGACGGTGTTGTTCCACTTGAACCCGCTTCGATGGAAAACCGCAATATCATTCAATGGGATAAAGATGATTGCGAACAATTGGGGATTATCAAGGTAGATTTATTGGGCTTGGGAATGATGGCGGTCTTGCGGGATACTCTCACTCTCATCAAAGAACATCGAAATGAAGAAGTTGACCTCGCCAAAATTCCCAAGGATGACCCACTTGTTTATCAAACCCTTCAAAATGCTGATACGATTGGAATGTTTCAGGTTGAAAGCCGCGCTCAAATCAATTTTCTGCCCAAATCAAAACCCGAAAATTTCTATGATCTGGTTGTGCAGGTTGCCATCATTCGTCCCGGTCCGATTGTCGGAAAGATGCTTTCTTCTTATATCAAACGTCGTCAGGGACAAGAACCGATTGATTATATGGATCCGCTTTTAGAACCAATTTTGAAACGAACTTTGGGCGTGCCGTTATTTCAGGAACAACTCCTTAGAATGGCAATGGTGATTGCTGGTTTTACGGGTGGCGAAGCCGAAGAACTACGACGGGCTTTAGGTTTCAAACGGGCAAATAAACGACTTGAAAAGATTGAAAAAAGACTGCGGGAAGGAATGAGTGAAAGAAATATCGACCTTGAAACGCAAAACAAGATCACGCACAGCATTATCGCCTTTGCCAATTACGGTTTTCCCGAATCCCATGCGGCGAGCTTTGCCCTTTTAACATATGCTTCCGCCTATCTTAAAGTTCATTTCTTAGATGCCTACACTTGTGCCATGCTCAACAATTATCCGCTCGGATTTTACGTTCCGGCAACCCTCGTCAAGGATGCTCAGCGGCACGGACTACTCATCAATCCAATTGATATTAATCTGTCAAATTATTATTTCACGATTGAAAATCTCCAAACAGTGCGGTCGGGTTTGCGATACGTCAAAGGATTACGCAAAGAAACTGCTGAGGCAATTATTTTGGAAAGAAACAACGGTGGCTTTATCAGCGTCGATGATTTAGTGAGCAGAGTTCCGTTTATCAATAAAAAAGAGATACGAAACTTAAGTCTTGCCGGAGCCTTGAACTTTAACAATCGCCTTCACCGCCGCGAAGCCCTCTGGCAAGCCGAAGAATCCATTCAGCCCAAAGGCGAACTTTATCAACACCTTACGACCCGGAACAAATCTTTCCCGTATTTGCAGAAAATGAACGAAAAGGAAGAGATGGAAACGGATTTAAGAACGACAGGTTTGAACATCGGCGATCATCCGCTTGCCTTTATCAGGCAAATATTAAATAAACAGGGCGTTATTCCAGCTTCGGAAACCGGCAAATTAAAGAAGAAAGATATTGTCTCGGTGGCTGGGGCGGTCATTGTCCGCCAGCGTCCCGGAACCGCTAAAAAAGTGGTTTTTATCACAATGGAAGATGAAACGGGTTGTTCCAATTTTATTGTCATGCCGGACACTTTTGAAAGATTCCGCGAGGTAATCGTCAACAATAATTACCTTTTAATAAGGGGAATAGTCGAAGAAGGAAATATTATCAAAGGATTGTTTTTTCAGCCAATCAAAGTCTTTAACACCGAAATCGGTTCACACGATTTTCACTAAATTCTAAAAACCATCCGATTATACAAAATAATTGAATTTCTAATCTTGAGTTTTGGGCGGTTGTTTTAACTATTAAATACAACAAAAGATTTCAGCCATAGCTGAGTCATTTGACTGATACTCTACCCTTTTTCCATTAAAAGTATGTTGAGTAATGTTTAGTTGTGACATTTCGGAAAGTTCGTATAATCTCCAGCAAAGGGGTTTAGTTTTGTCAGCCCCACGAATCTGAAATCCCCGCAACACATAATTTCCTGCTGTGATTACTCCACAACAAAAGGGTTCGACAATTCTTGAACGCCCATCGTATTTAAACTGCACCAACATTCGACTGTTAATCGCCTGGCAAAGTAAATCCTTCTTTTCTTCAATCGAAACCATTTTGTTATTGAAAAGTAAATTTCACCTTCCCTGATCTTTTGTCTGCTTTGTTTGTTGATAAGTGTAACTTAAAAGGTTGGAATTTTCATTTTCTCTCATTGAACAAAAGTAATCGCCTGAAAATTATTTTGAATAAGCTCAGCGAAAGTCACCGTTTAACGTAAAATCCGCCCAATAATAAGGTTCGTGCATATTATTTGACTTATTTCTAATCAACTCCAAAGCCGCTTTTTGCATTGCTTCAGCGACCGAAACTCCTTGTTTATAATTTTTGTAAAATGAGTTGGTAAAGACCGCAGTTGATTTATCGTTTGCTTCCCATTGAGTCGAAATTACTGTGGTTGCTCCGGCTCCCATCATTCCCCAGGCAAGACTGACCAGACCTTCACCGCTGAAAACTCTGTTTGTATCACACGAGGCGAGAAAAACTAAACTTCCCTTTTTCAGTTTGATATTCAAGAGATCTTCGACCGTCAAACGTCCGTCATCATTTCCGATTTTTCTAAAGCCTAGAAAAGAATCTAACGGCTCGTCGTTGGCGACTTCGGCGTGCATCGAGAAATGCAAAATATCAAACTTTTCTGACACTCGGCTAAAATCTCCTATAGTCGCATTTATAATCGGGTTGGAGTTGTAAATTCCGGCAACAGTGGTGGCTTCAGAATTCACATATTGCAGTAATTTGGTTTCAAATGATGAGTTGGCAAATGCCTGCAAAGTTTGGCGATTCGCCCTGGCCGCTTTAAGTTGTTCAAGCAAAATTGAAACTGAAGGTGCATAGCTGATAAGTTTTTCCTCGATTAAATACCTTTCACCGTCCGAACTTAACGCTTGAAAAGGAATTTTCCAAAGTGATTTATCTGGGATAATTATTAAATGCTTGGCTGTCAGATTCAATGGTTTTAGTAATTTATCATAAATTGCCTTACCATCCCGCTTGAAAAAGACACTACTTTTTATGTTTTGATAGGTCTGAGTCGCAACCTTTTCAAACTCGTTTTCAGTGATCGGCAGCTCAATTGTTTGGATTATCTTTCCTTTTTCCCAAACAAAAGCCATCAGTTTTTTATCCAACCTAAAGAAGTAAGAAATTATTGCTGTATTTTCCAACCCTGAAATCTTCTTCAATTCAGAGAAATCAGATTCCTTCAAATTTAATTCTGGAATTTGAGATGTAATTTTTTTTTCAATTTCTTCAATTTCAACTGAAATACTTTGATTTTCAATAAATTTTGAAGTTAATTCGTCAAGTTTTTGCCGAATTACATTGGAAATCATTGGAGTCCCTCGTAAAGGAGAATTCTCAATTCGATCCCTTAAGACCCGAGCTTTTAAGAAATCTGCTTTTACAAACGATTCTTCGGGATTATCGAATTTCATCTGAATTAGCAAACGGTAAGCCTCATGATAGGTTTCGGAAACTCCTAAGGATAGATTACTCTCCGATGAACCTCTCAATTCTTCGATTAATGAAAGGGATGTGGTGAGATGATTTCTAGCGTTTTCAATTTGATTGAGGTGAAAATAAGCTTTTGCTAGTAAAAATTCTGTTCGTGGTAATTCATCCCGATCTGCATACTTTTCTGATAATTCCCTCAATTCTTTAGCAAAATCAACAAGTTTTTCCCACTCTCCACTTCTTTCGGCTATTACAGTTTTCCAAGAAAGTAAAAGATAATCCGATGATTGTTTTCTTTTTCCTAATTCCTGAAAAATCCTTTCAGACTCCTCCTTTTTCCCATTAAAAGCCAATAAGACAGCTTTTATTAAAAGAATCTCATTAGAGAACTCCTGATCCTCATCCAGTTTTTCTAATTGAGGTAAGTATTCAGCTGCGGTAGAAGAATCATTCTCATATAACAAATTGAGTATTATTGTATTCAAGAATGAGCGACTGTAATATAGTTCCTTATCGACTAGGGCGGATTGCAACCCTTTTCTGAAAAGATCAAAGGCTTTTTCTTTTTGCCCGATTGTGCTTAAGAGAGTTCCTCTTTCAAATAAAGCCTGCCGGTATTTGTATTTGAACTCTGTTCCTTGCACTAAGCTGAGGAATTTTTCAGAGTACAATAAAGCTAACTGAAAGTTAGCTTTAGAAGCCCAGGCATGAGATAAAAACCGATATACTTCTAAAACAATCGGATTCAGGGGTCTTTGTTGAGAAAGAATCTTTTCAGCTTTTTCCAACCATATTATTGCAGACAAATCGTAACCTAAAGAGAATAAAATTCGACCAATATTTAAATAATATTCCCCTCTTAGTTGTAAATCGTTAGGATTAATCGAGAGTGCTTTTTGTGAGAAATTAAAAGCCTCTGGTATTTGTCTTTGTCTTCTTTTCAGCCATGAAGCACAGAAATAAACACTGGCTTTTTGATACGGATCTATTTCGGTTTCCGAAACCATTTTTAAGGCATTTTGAATTGTAGCTTCTGCTTCATCGAACTTACCCAAAGATGTCTGCGAATAGGCAATTATTTCCCACCCCTTTAATTTTGTAGATGTTTGAGTGGAAGAAAATTTTTTGTTAAGGACAGTTTCGGCAAGTTGGATTGCTTTGACAAAATTCCCCTTGTCAAATGCTTCCTGAGCTTGAGTGAATTCAGGTTTATTTTTTACCAGTTGGCCGTTAGCAGATAATACAGCCAGAACCAGCAAGAATAAAATCCATACCAATTGAACTGTCCTTTCTCCAAATATAATCATACTAGCAATTCTGTTACCCTCCGGGTCTGCAACTAGGATCACTCGGTTTACAATCCTGACATGTCTTTCGAGGACAATCATCAGAGCTTGTAGATCCAGAAAATAATGCATTTACAATGTTTCCAAAGAAATTTGTAATCACCGAGTCGAAAGTGCCAAGGGCAAAAACATTGCTTACCAATCCAATGGACAGGATTGCAATACAAAGAAGATATTTTATTTTTTTCATTTCTTAAGCCTCGCTAAATTAGTAGTTTAATAAGAAATTGGTACGTT
>DAORIL010000348.1:0-7008 GCA_035438525.1 Pyrinomonadaceae bacterium | reverse complement strand
AAGCCGGGTTAATGAAGCTTTAGCCAGAGCTAATGAAGCAAAGGCTAGGGCTAGTCAACAGGCTGTTTCGGTTAAAGATGCCCGACGCGGAGTTGATACAGCAAATCTAAGTGCAAGTGCAAGTAATAATCGTGCAAACCAAGCTGCAGCTGTTCTAAGAGGGCAAAAAAGCCAACGAGATAAAACATTACAAATTGCTCCAATTAATGGGGTAATCGCTGATATTCCGTCAAAAGTTGGAACATTCGCCGTAGCGGGTTTATCAACCACAGCCCTTTTAACCATTGCGGATATGTCAACAATCAACGTTGAGGTTAAGGTTGATGAAACGGAGATTGATAAAGTTGCGGTGGGTCAAACTGCAAAGGTTAAAGTAGATGCCTTTGGTGAAAAAGAAATTATCGGGGAAGTTACCCAAAAGACACCATTAGCGGTAGGTAAATCCCAAACTACCGGTGGACTTTCAATAAATGTTAATACCCAGGAAGCAAAGGAATTTCGGGTGGTTATTCAGCTAAAGGAAGTTCCGGATGGCTTACGCGAGGGTTTAAGACCGGGAATGAGTGCAACTGCAACAATTACCACTAATACAGCCCAAAACGTTGTAACGGTTCCCCTCCAGGCTCTGGTGGAAAAACAACCTGAATCGCCAACTCCAACCCCTGAAGGTATGAAAAATGATGTTCAACCCTCAGATAAACCAAAAGCGATTAAAGGCGTCTTTATTTTGGAAGATGGAAAAAAAGCCAAATTTGTTGAAGTTACAACCGGAATCACGGGTGAATCCGACATCGAAATTAAGAGTGGACTTTCGACAGATCAAGAGGTCATTACCGGACCAAGCCGCATTCTCAAGACTTTAAAGGATGGAGATCCGGTTAAACGTTTGGTCAAAAAAGAAGGCGAAAACGCAAATAAATAATAATCGCCAAATGCGAAAGGTCAAAAGTCAAAAGTAAGCAAATACCTATTTTAGACTTTCGACCTTTTGATTTTGGACAAAGAAAATTTATGTCTAACGGAAATAATAACGGAAACTATAATCCAAATGCCCCTGAATCATTGATTTCGATGCGGAATATTTGGAAAACTTATCAAATGGGAAATGAACAGCTCCACGCTCTTCGGGATGTTTCATTTGATGTTCAAAAAGGGGAATATTTAGCTATCATTGGTCCTTCCGGTTCAGGAAAATCAACTTTGATGAATTTAATCGGTTGTTTAGATTCTCCAACCAGTGGTCAATATTGGATTAACCGTCATTTGGTTTCAAAAATGACTGATGACGAATTGGCTCAAATACGAAATAAGGAAATCGGCTTTGTTTTTCAAACCTTTAACCTTTTGGCAAGGGCAACTGCACTGCATAATGTCGAGTTACCTTTAATTTATGCCGGAATGGGGGCAGCTGAAAGGCACCAAAAAGCACAAGACACGTTGGCATCGGTTGAACTTGGGGATCGGGTTGGACATCGTCCCAATGAACTTTCAGGTGGACAAAGGCAACGTGTTGCTATTGCCCGGGCTTTGGTAAACAATCCCTCTATTTTGTTAGCCGATGAGCCGACCGGTGCCCTTGATACCAAAACGAGTTACGAAATTATGGCTCTTTTTGAAAAGTTGCATGCAGACGGAAATACGATTATTTTAGTTACACATGAACACGATATTGCCGAAAGGGCGCATCGGGTTATCACCATTCGTGATGGATTGATTGAAAGTGACGAAAAAATAAAATGATCGAAAGTCTTCCTTTTTATGTAATTATAGTTTTTATTTTAACAACTCTTTTAACTGTCGGAATTTTTCAAAATATAACCAGACGTGGTTCGTTTTCATCCAAAACGACCACGTTTTTGAATTTTATTATCGCATTTTGGTTGATTTTCCAGGGAACAATTTCCATTCTGGGCTTTTATCAAAAGACCGACATTTTCCCACCCAGACTTTTTGTTTTTGCAGTTTTGCCCTCAGTTTTGTTGATTGTTGGTTTATTTATTTTTTCAAGAGATTGGATCGAAAAATTGCCCTTAAAAACTTTAACTTTGTTGAGTATTGTTCGAATTCCGGTTGAAATTGTTCTACTCTGGCTGTTTCAAAATGGACAAGTTCCTCAATTAATGACCTTTGAAGGAAGAAATTTTGACATACTGAGTGGATTAACGGCTCCAATTGTAGCCTACCTTGCTTTTAGAAATGGCAGAACAAACCGTTTATTACTAATAGTTTGGAATCTGGTTTGTCTAATTTTGTTGATAAATATTGTCTCAAATGCCGCACTTTCATTGCCTTCACCTATTCAACAACTTGGCTTTGACCAACCAAATCGCGGGGTTTTATTTTTCCCATTTATCTGGCTTCCTTCAACTATCGTCCCAATCGTTTTATTCAGTCATCTGGTTAGTTTATGGCAACTTTTTACTAATAAAATCAAAGTTTGAAATAAAAATAATAATAGAAATGATTCAATCTGGAAAAGGATTTGATATTTGTAACATTCTTTGTTACAATTAAAAATCCAAGGTGGTTTTATTTAATTAAACTGCTAGGCTATAATTTTACAAATAAGTTATTTTAGTAGGAGATAAAAATGGGAGAATTTACAAAAGTAGCGACCGATTCAAACTGGGAAACAGATGTTTTAGGTTCAGATAAACCGGTTTTAGTAGATTTTTGGGCAGAATGGTGTGGACCATGCCGGGCAATTGCACCAACTCTTGAAAAAGTTGCCGAACAATATGCCGAGCAGGCAAGTGTTGTTAAAATGAACGTGGACGAAAATATGAATGTTCCACAGCAATACGGAATTCGTGGTATTCCAACTTTGATTTTATTCAAAGGCGGACAAGAACAGGAACGGATAGTTGGCGGAGTTTCACGCGAGAGCATTGCTAAATTAGTTGAAAAATACGTTTAATAGATTTTAAATAGATGTCTCCTCTGCGATTTAGAAATATCTTGCAGAGGAACTTTTTTTCTTATGAAAGTTGTTCTGGATCATCTAGTTTTGAATGTGGTAGATATTGCAGCATCGGTGAATTTCTATCGAACGGTTTTAGATTTTAAAATTGAACGGCTTGATGAATTTGAAAAAGGACGAGTCGGTGTTCCATCAGCCAGAGTGAATGAAGAAACCGTGATTGACCTTTTTCCGCCGAAAATGTGGAAAAAGGACGATTCAGAATTACAAAATTCAAAAATCAATCTTAATCATTTTTGTTTTAATTTAAAGGAAAATGATTGGAAAAGATTGGTTGACAGGCTCCGGATCAATAATGTCGAAATTGTTCGCTATGCCGATAATAACTGGGGGGCAAAGGGAATTGGGGTTTCGATCTATTTTTGCGACCCTGATGGTAATGAAATTGAAGCGAGATATTATCCAAATTAAATGAAAGCAATAATAGTCAGTGAATTCGGGTTGCCGGAGGTTATGAAATTAGAAGAAATTTCGACTCCAAAACCAGACGCAAATCAAGTATTGGTTGAAGTTAAAGCTATCGGAATCAATCCTGTTGATACCTACGTTCGTTCGGGGATTTATCCGACTTTGCCAAATCTTCCTTACACACCTGGAAAAGACGCAGCAGGAATAGTTGAGGCGATCGGAGAAAATGTCACCAAAGTAAAAGTTGGTGATCGGGTTTATACTGCTGATTCAATGTCCGGCACTTATGCTGAATTTTGTCTTTGCAAGGAAAATCAAGTAGGGAATTTACCTGAAAATATTTCGTTTGAGCAGGGAGCAGGTATTTTCGTTCCCTATGCCACTTCATACCGTGCGCTTTTTCAAAAAGCAAAGGCTCAAAAAAGTGAAACGGTTTTAATTCACGGAGCATCGGGCGGAGTTGGAATTGCAGCAGTTCAATGGGCAAAAAATCAAGGTTTAACAGTCATAGGCACAGCCAGCTCCGAGGCGGGAAAAGAACTAATAAAAAAACAAGGTGCGGATTTTGTTTTTGACCACTCAACTGAAAATTATTTGCAAGATATTCTTGAAGCCACTGATAAAAAAGGGGTTGATATAATCCTAGAAATGTTGGCGAATGTCAATTTAGTAAAAGATTTTAACGTTTTGGCAAAATACGGTCGAATTGTTATTATTGGAAATCGCGGAAGTTTGGAATTTAACCCACGTTTGACGATGGGAAAAGATGCAATAATTTATGGAATGGCCCTTTTCAATTTTTCCACTTCCGAGGAAAAGGAAATTCACGAGGCAATTTATCAAGGGTTAACTGAAGGTTTTCTAAACCCAATTGTGGGAAAAACATTTTTGCTTACCCAAGCCGCCGAAGCCCATCATGAAGTTATTGAATCTAAAGCCTTTGGAAAAATAGTTTTAACAGTTTAGATATTATGCAAGATAAAAAAATTAAAACGACCTATTACGTTAACTCAATTATTAAAGACATTCAAAATCAATTTATTAGGGAAGAAACGACTAGTTTTAGCGAATCAAAGATCGAACGGATTTATGAATTTCCTGATGGCGCAGTTGTTAAATACGAATGGCAAAATGAGGAATCGGGAAAATCAAATAATTCCTATAACCATAGGTTTACTTTGGTGAAAATTCCAACGGAGAATCCGGGGAATTTTGAACTTGGAGTGATAAAAGAAGTGCCCTATAAATAAATCAATATTTTGGGTCAATAATGTTTCGCAGAGCTTTTTGCAAATTTGGGGTGGTTTTGAGTTTGTATTTCTCAAAAACTTTTCCGGCCGAAACTAAAAAATCATCTTCATAACAACAACTTTCCTTCGCCTCGTCCAAAACCTGAGAAATCAACGCAACCGCAGTATTTTTGTCACCAATCAAGGCATAAATTTCTGCCGAAAGTAATTTTATTTCAATTAGATGTAATTCTTCTTCATCTTTGATTACATTTTCAGATTGTTTTAATAATTCAAGAATTTTGGCTTTGGGCAAAGTTTTATATTGCTGTTTGGCAAAATCAATATTTTTTGTTGCAACGAATTCATTGGCAATCCAATGTTTGCTGTTTATTGAGTTTATCGCCAAAAATGCCTTGTCAAATTCATTTAACTTCATATAGCGGTTATAAATATTTTGTAAATAAGTCCGCTTCCGAGTGCCCGAAGATGCACCGTTGCTTTGCATTGTTTCGTGCTGAAAATCAACTTGCTTGGCTTTTTGAAGAGCAAAATCAAGAATCTCAGTTGCTTTTTTGGAATTTTTTTTCCTAATAAAATAATCAGCAATTTTCATAAATGATTCTTGTTGAGTGTAACTATCATTTTTCTCTGAGATATTTTGGGCAGTTTCAAAAGCCTTATCAATTTTTCCTAAACGCACGAAAATTGAAACAACATAACTTCCTTTCCTTTCAAGTTCAATTTTGTTTTCTAACATTTGTCCAGTTAATTTCAGGGCTTTTTGGTTCTGTCCAAAATCAATTAATAGGTTAACCAAGTTAGAAATTTCATAATAATCTTCTGAGTTGCCATACTGATTCCATCGTTTAATTGCTTGCTCAGGTTGATTAAGTTGGAGATAAGTTTGTAAAAGAATAGGCAGAATAAATCGGCGATTATTTTCAGTTTCAATTTCGCTTTTTCCTAAAAATGGATGTTCTTCGATTTCTTTTAGAATTTTTAATGAAAGTTTATTTTGATTTAGTTTAGCCAAAATCAAAGCCACATTTGCCCGAATTTCGTTGTTATTAGAATTAATTGGAAAATAAGGGCGATTAATGAGTGTGAGAATTTCGGAAGTCTTTTTTTGTTTTAGTAAAGAAAAGGCAAATTTAATGCAAATTTCTTCTATTTCATTCTCGTTTCTAAAGGATTCGACAACTATTTGAGCATCATTTAACCGATTAATTTTGACTAAGTTATCAACAAATTCAATAACAATTCTTTTGTCAGGTAAGTTTTTTTTATCAAGGTTTTTAAGAGCAAAATCAAGAAAATTATTTGTTTCTTTGATTTTGCCTTCTTTTAAAAGTTTGGTCGAAAAATTAACAAAGTTTGAAAATCTGTAATCTTTATCTTCAAGAAGTTCGATTGTTATTTTTGATTTTGCATAATTACTCAGTTCGAGAAAGGTATAAGCCAACCGCTTTACATCCCCAAAATATCGTTCATTATCTTTTTGAAGTAGATAAAAAGCACAATCAAGTGGATTTTTTTCAGCCTTTTTCAGCAGGTCTTGGGCAAAAAACGGATTTATTGTCGAAACAATAATCCCCCAAACAAATGCCACTTTTACCATCGTTACTACATTTTGTATATTTTGAAAAATATTAGGTTGCAATTCCGGCTTCAAGTTTTCCCTTAAATTCGTCCAAAACCTCAAAAACCTGCAAAGCATATTTTACGTTGCCAAATGGGGCAGAAACCTGAACTCCGGCAATTAAATCCCGAACTTCCAAGAGACTTTCCCTCGCAATTGTAATTCCTTCTTCACGGGCTTCTTCTTTACCCTTATCTGAAGCTATCCGCATCCGTTCTAAAATTTCTTGGGTAACATTTACCCCTGGAACTTCATTATGCAAAAATTCCGCATTGCGAAAACTGACAAGAGGCCAAATTCCGGCAACTATAGGAATTTTGGTATGTTCAATCCTTCTCAAAAATTCTCGCAGTTGTTCTGTATCAAAAACAGGCTGAGTTATTGCATATTGTGCTCCGGCTTCAACTTTCCATTCAAACCGTTTAATTTCTTCATCCAGATTTACTGCTCCGGGATTTACGCCAACACCGATGGTGAATGAGGTTGGCTTACCAATCGGATTATTGCCTAAATCCAAGCCATGGTTGAGTTTATTGACCATATTTGTAAGACCGATAGCATCAATATCAAACACGGCAGTTGCATCGGGATAAGGTCCCATTTTTGGGGGGTCCCCGGTAATGAGAAGCAAATTTCGTAAGCCAAGCGCGGCAGCTCCCAATAAATCTGACATCATTCCCAGCAGATTTCGGTCACGGCAACAATAATGCAAAACGGCTTCGAGTCCGACTTCGCGCTCGACCAAAACC
>DAORIL010000347.1:5794-7012 GCA_035438525.1 Pyrinomonadaceae bacterium | reverse complement strand
ATAGACCTGATCGTAACTGGCCGAAGGACTGCCATAGGTAATCTTGGTGCCATTAGCTAAGGTAGCGGTCCCACCCAAAGCAGTTCCATAAGTCGATTAATTATAGCCACAGGAGTAATCAATAAACGAACCGTCTGTGGTGTGTCCGACATAATAATCAGAATAATAACTTCCGGAACTGTAATGTGAATTCGACCCATCATAACTATGACGACTGCCATCGGAAGTTGCCAGCATACAACCGCCGGTCGTACCCATCCTGATCATTTTGCCAAAACCAATACTCCAACCAGGGGCGGGAAATCCTTTGTCGGCATCATAGATCATCTGAGTGCCGGTTTTGCTCCATAAACGGGAGTTATAGACCAGAGCTAAGTTGACATCAATCCCACGCCCCGGCAGTGAAAGAACAGGGGCCGCAAACTGAAAGTTGTCGTTACTGGCTCCCCCGTCAGGGGCCGTCCCAGGAGTATTACCAACCTGATTGACCGGATCATCTGCCGTTGACCAGTTGGTGCTGGTCCAGCCGTCATCATCTGCCGGACGATAAGGGATTGGTTCGGGAATAAATTCTTCCCGGGATTTTTCGGTATTCGGGCTCGCTCCTTCGACCTTGGAATAATCAACCTCGGTTTGATCTTCCGCATTCGGTCCTCCTTTCTGATTGGCTCCTTCCTCCTCATTAGGTTTAGGGGTCGGAGTTACTTGAGGATCAGGCCTGCGTTTTAAGACCTCCAGTTGTTTAGCTTTGACTTGCTCAATTCTTTGTTTGATCTCACTATCTAATTGTCTTTCATCTTCCTCCCGATAGATCTTTTTGGAAGAGATTTCGCGGGTCGAAACTTCCGCTTTACCTAACATTGTAGATAAGTTTTGTCTTTCCCTTTCGGTGCGTTGATTTTCAGGTTTTTGGAGCAGTTTTTGTAACCCGTAACCTTCATTCGGATTAACCAACAACGTAACTTGTCCCTGCACCCCTTGAGCCGACGCCGTGATCAGATATTTACCAGGCGAGCGGGCGATAAAGGTTCCGTTATTCATGGTTTTCGGTGGGCGATTACGACTGACATAGGTGTAAGACCATTTGAAAGGAGCCCCGCTCACAGGTTGCTCACGGTTTAAAGCGACAGCGGTAAAATTGACCGTCTCGCCTTGCATTACAGTCAAAGTATTATTTTCACTGGTCGGCAAGATAACAATCCTTTCCACTCTTTGCTG
>DAORIL010000347.1:0-5694 GCA_035438525.1 Pyrinomonadaceae bacterium | reverse complement strand
TCAAAGTATTATTTTCACTGGTCGGCAAGATAACAATCCTTTCCACTCTTTGCTGTTTACCGCCCCCGAAAAGCTTGGCGAAAAAGCCCAGTACATCCCCTGACAATGAAGCTAAATAAGAAGTGCCGAAACCGCTGGAAGTCAGGCGTATCTGTGCTTCTTTCTGATATTCATCCAAAGAAACTACTACCGTTCGGGCGGCATCGGGAGAAGCTAAAACTGAGGTCGAAAAAAGAGAAAGCAATAAAACAAAGGAAATAAGTCTTTGTTTCCAGGAGAACTGAGTCATCATGGCAAAAGATTTCAAGTACCTAATCCTTCTGACCTTTTGATGGAGATGTCCCCGGCGTTTGAGAGTTGAAGTTATTAGAATCGAAGTATTATCGGTTGAATTGTTATTTGATTGATGGACTGAACTATTACTGGTTTCCATGGTCTTTTTCTCCTGCAAAATTTGGAAATTACAAAATGGGAAAATCCTTTTCAGAAATTGCTGAAAACTGATTTTGAAAATTTACCCTCTATAACTATTAAGTTCGGAAATTGCCCAATCCGACTTTTTTAAAGCAAAAAAATTTCACTTTTTTTCTTCGTGAAGTTGAAACCTTTATCGGAAATAGTTGAAAAATATTACGGTTAGAGAAAAAAATAATTTTTCTTTTTTCTATTTTTTTACTCAAGATTGTTCTGAAATTTTTTCTGAATTTTTGTACCAGGCACAAAACAAAGAATCCGCCTGGTTTCAAACAGGCGGATTCTTTTCTGATTAATTTGTTTGATGGAGCTATTGGGAGAGGCAGGAAGTCTTCAATTATTTTTCTTCAAATTTCTTTAATGGACTGTAGTGGAAATCTTCTGATTTTCTAACGACTCTGAGATTAATGTCTTCACCGCTCAACGATTTTTGAGACCGCTCAGTAGGCTGGACTTGGGTCGGGTAATAGCTTTCCTGTTTTCCGGGGAATCTTATTTGGTTTCTTCTAACTTTTCTAAACTTTCCGAATCTCCTTCACCCTCTTTATCTTCCCGAAAGAAAATTTCCAATATCTCTTCCGGTTTCTTTTCCGGGGCTAATTTGTGACATTCCTGGCAATTATTCAGATGCAGTAAAACCTCGACCGCTTCATCAGCGCTCAGTTTGTCTTCCAGAAACAGTTTTATTTTCTCCGGCGAGAGATGTTCGCTCATTAGTCGGTGTCCCCTGCCCCCTCATTTGAAACGGTTGGAGTTTTTTTCGGATTCGCTGCCGCGCTTTGCTGATTTGTTCGCCGTCGATTTCTTTCTTTAATTTTTGTCCGAGCAGCAAACCAATCGCGGTATTCGATAGCGGAAGCCTTTGATAAAATTTTGAAAATTCGTCGGTTGAAAGTTCCAAAGATTCGGCCACCTCTGTTATATCACAGCATTCATATAAAAATAAATGATTGATGATTTCCCGGTCTTGCAGCAACAGGGCGAATTTTTCCCGCAGAGATTGTTTTTTGATAACTTTCCACACTTCTCGGAGTAAAGATGAGGCTTCAGCCCTAGTATTTCCCACTGGCGAGGGAGTCTGGAGCGATTCGGCAGAAACTTCCCCTTGGCCCGTTTCGGTCATTTCATCCAGCGAAGTCGGCTGACTCATATTTGCCTTCTGGAATCGCTTGATTTCGTTATTGGTCGAGGAGTTGCTAAGTTTCCCCCATTCTTCTTCGGTCAATTCTTTCTCCGGACGAAGCAGCTTCCATTTCCATAAACTCAAAATAACTTTTTGTTTGATGTCTTCCACATAATCAGTATAAAAGGCATTCAGCTTTCTAAAAATGATTGAATTAATCAGAGGAAAAGTGTTCAGAAAATACTTTTCCTGTGTGGCAGTGACAGGTGTTTTTTCCGTTTTCATATTATGTGATTTCAAAGAAAAGAATGATGTCACCTTTTTGGAAGAAGAAGGTAATAATCATTGGCCGGGTGTCAAACGGGAGTAGAAATAGGAATCTGCCCGTAAATAAACAGATTTGAATTTCAAATAGTTTGAATTCAACCTGTAATTGAGGATTTAGCTTGTCCTTCCGCAAACAAGCAAACATCCGCTTGTTGCATAGATAGGATGTTGTTTTACCTATGCGTCTATTATTGACCTAAAAATGCGGTTAGTCAATTAAATGCGCGCACTTTTAGTAACCTTCCCCTAAATCGTTTATTTTTCAGAGCTTAATGACAGCGTTTTGGTTTTTAACCACAGCTTTTTGAAAAAAGATTGAAAAAAATCAGCTTCAAAAAGTCGGATTGGCAGTTTTGCAGACTTAATATAATTAGAGGAGCAATTTTCCTCAGGGGTTGCGTTTGCCGAAAATAAAAAGATACAACCACTATGGCCGAAATTAGATTGAGAGTCAATTTTTTTGAGATGAAATTTTGAACAAGTTTAAAAAACTTTAAACAATTTCCTTTAAACTAAAGAAAAGAAAGGTAATTAGGTTAAATGCTCCAAGAATTGAATTAAAGTCAATACTTTAACCATCGTAAAAAATTCTTAAAGGCAAGAAAACTATAGTTGTTTTTGGGAACAGAGGCAAAAGGCTATTTAGACCATTTAGGTTAAGGAAAGGGAAAAGAAGAACAAGGGAGGACAAGATGAAAGTTAAACATCTTCAAGGTAAAGAGAGTGTGGTATTTTGCTTGATAAATGAACTGAATTTAAGGCGAGATTTAATCTTTCTGATCTTTCTCCTCGCTCTCCCTGTCTTTTCGCAAAACTATCAGGCGCAGTCTTATTCTCCACAGCCGAATCAGAATTATCTTAGAAATTCTCAAGCCTTTCGACAGGAGATCGCCCGCTTCGAGATTACCGTCACCCGCGAAGGATTTGCTCCGCTTTCACTGACTCAGGTTCCCAGGATAAATAAAGGCGATGTCCTCAAAGTCAAATTACTGGATGAAGCTGTTAATGGCATTAAACTCGACCAATCTCTTTATGACTGGACTCTGCTCGTTGCTTTTGTGAACCCGAATCGAAAGATCTCAACGGAAAGTAAAGACTCAGAACAAAATTCAGTTTCGGAAGAAATAAACTTTCGCAAAAAAGGGTGGTACCGGGAGCATTCATTTACTGTCCCCTATGATTCTCAGCCCGTCTTTTTTCTATATCCACGTCCGAATTACCGCAGTAAGATTCTGGGATTGATCAACAAAAACTATAATGAAATTAAAAAGCTCGGAGAGAAAACGATTGATCTGGCCGGAGCCTATGCCCAGATCGGAATGTTTCTCAATGAATTGCAGGGGGTTTTAAGCGGCAACGGCTATAACAACAATGGTTACGGTTCCGGCTATAACAGTTATAGCAATTACAATCAATATAACTACGGTTATGGAAATAATGGTTATAACGCGACTTATAATTACAACCTGCTGGTTTCTCAATCGGTAGAACGTTTAGCCAGAAGTTTTAACATTCAGCTGCCAAACAATTGCTGGCAGGGTGGGGTCGGTTATTCATCCGGATACAATAATTATTACGGCAATAACAACCAGCCGGGGTTAAGCCCTGAAATGGTCGGTCGTCTCCAATGCGTGGCCAGGAATGTGAGACTGGAAGATTTCGATTTTTCGGTTTCTCGTCTTTTGCAGCAGGGCGGAATGCTCTTAGCGGCGCAGCTCCAGCAAAAATATCCGCAATTATCTTATTGGATCAGTATTGCCGCTTTTGCGGTGGATTTCATCGTCAAGGTCTTTAAGAAAACGGCGATGCGCATTGTCCCGACCATCGCCTCTTCATCGGATAATCCGAACAATAATGGTAACGGCAATTACAATTCGGGTTACCAGCAGAATTATTCCAATCAGGGTTATAATCCTAATGGTTCGGGCCAGCCTCAGCCGGTGACGAAGATCTCGCTCTTTGCCGAGAACCAGCCGGATGATTCCTCGTTCGTGACGGCTTATCCAATCGTTCTGCATAAATGGCAGCCTGAACCCGACCCGGAAGTAATTTCAATTCGTCCCCCGGTTTTAACCGAATCGTGTTTGCATCAGGGAGTCAATCTTCTCAAATCCACGGATCTGACCGAAGAACAGTTAACGGATAATTTTACCAAAGATTACACTCTGACGATGAGTGCTTCCAACGGTTTTAGAAAAGTCTTTCCCTTAAAGAAAAACCTTGGTTTAGGCGGTTGGGAATTAAATATTACCCAACAGGATCTGCAGGAATTCCCCAAAATTCAGATGAATCTGGAATCGGTCATTAAAGGCACTAGAGGTTTTAATGAGATCAAGAGTCCCCCCTTCTTCTTACCGATTGCGATTGGCGGCAGCTGGCAAATTACCACTGATTCGCTGGCAGGTTTCACGGTCGGCGAAAGGCGCACCGTGACCATCAAAAACACTTTGGGCAATTGTCAATGCCTGCAAGCCGTGATCTATAAACCTTCATTCGGGGGGCAGTTCGTCTTTGAAGCCGATTCTTATAACAAGACCGCGAGCAGCAGTCGTCAAAACGTTTTACAGTATTCACCAGACGGAAAAGAAGTTTCATTTGAAGTAGATGCCGGTAATTTTCAAGCCGGGGCCGGAGAAGTGGAACTGAGAATTTTTGGAGGAGAAGCGGTTAAATTGCCCCTCAAATTATATCCGCTGCCGCCGAACATCACAAACTTAAAGATCGGGAAAGGTGACCGCGAAGGCATCATCAGCGGAGACAGATTAGAACAGATTCAATCGGTGAAAATCAACGGTCGACGTGCCAAAATCATCGGAAATCAAATTCAAACCACTCCAAATAATTCCGGAAATCAGCCTGTTTACGGTAATCCGCCACAAACTTATGGAAATCAGCCGGGTAATCAAAATCCGAATCAACCAAACTCTGGGGCTCAAAATGCAGCCTCCCCCGGTTCCTTTACTCCGAACTTACAAACCAATAGTCCCAATGAACGCGTGATAGTTTTCGAAGATGAGAAAGCCAAATTGACTGAAAACGCAACAACTTTGGAATTGAGTCTGGAAGATAATCGAATCTTGCCCGTCAAACAAACTTTTCCGGTCGCTCCGGCACGTCCGACCATTATGGCAAATGAATTAAAAGAAGTTGAAGGAGTAGCGGTTAAAGAAAAAGGCGAAAGGATAAAAGATGAAGTTGTGCTTCAAAACTCTACTGTGATAGTCGACAGTTCAAAAATCAAAAACCAAAAAGGAAAAGCCAAAGATCAAAATCCCGCTTTAGATTTAAGCAAATTGCCGGTCTTCCCCATCGAAACCGATCAAATATCTTTGAATGTTCAGAATGCCTCGACCGATTATGATTTCAAGGTCGAGAATCTCTCGATCGAAACCAGGCTGGAAAAATCTGGAGGTAATAATCCGAATAATTTTAACAATTTTAATCCGGCTTACAACACTAACTCAGGTCAGAACCTTCCGCTGCCGAAAGTTCTGTTCGAAGTGATGGATTGGAAGAATTTGAGAATCTCTCTACAAATTTCCCCGGAATTACAAAAACTGCTCGGCGGCAGACGCTTACAGTTCAGGATCAGGGACCGCGAACGGGGAGATTCCGATTGGTATTCAATTAGGCAAACTTTTGTCAGAATGCCGGAGATTTCATCCATAGCCTGCAACAACGAAATGAATGGAATGTGTGAAATGAAGGGGACCACTGCGTATTCCGTTTAAAATGAACAGCGTTTATGGATGAACTTGAACGCCTGATTT
>DAORIL010000346.1:0-7035 GCA_035438525.1 Pyrinomonadaceae bacterium | reverse complement strand
AAATCAGACCGCTACAAAAAAAGACGGTTGATTTACGGCGATAAAAAGGTTTATTGCCAATGAGCAATTTCGGAGAATCGGTTTCGATATATTCTTCGATAATTTCAGTGCGGGTTTGCGTGGCGAGGATGATTTGCGGGTTTTGTGTTAGCAGATTACCGTTAGTTTTGACGGGAATCGTGATTCTGTAACCTCGTCTTTTAAGGTTTTCGATGAGCGGTTTTCCGTTTTCGTCCGTGCCGAGTGCTTGGCGGAGAGTGTAAATATTTTGCGTCAAAACTCCTTCTTCGACAAAAGTTTCCGCCCAAACTTTTGAGAAAATTTCGTCTTTTGAAACGACCTCGCCTTGCTTTTCAACTATCAAACGGAGCAGTTCGGCAGCCTTGGCAGAAAGCTGAATCAGCTCATTTTCACGCCAAAGAGTGTTTGTTTCCGTATTAAGCCGAAACTCGCCAAACTCATATAAGTTATTGAAATCATTACTCATAGTTTCGTTTTGAGAATCATTTGAGGATTATTTGAGTCGCATTTTGAGGATTTTCAAAGAAAAAATCTTTATCTTGTGCGTCATGACCTAGAACAAGTCCGATGCAATTTTTGGACTTGATAATACAACAAAAACAGAAAGGAGAAAATAGAAATGTTAAAAAGAACTTTAATTATTATCGCCATCATAACAATTGCGTTGGCTTTGACAATCAATGTTTTCGGTCAAAACAGTAAAGGAAAAATCACTAAAAATGCCCGAATAACCAAAAGACCGTCTCAAGCAACGGGAGGGACAATTCCGGTTTATAAAACTGGCAGCACCACAAAACGCAAAAGAACGCCTGTAAAAAATTCATTTGAATCACAGACACAGCCTTTTGCCGATGGTCGGGTCAAAGGGAAAACAAAAAGCTCCAGCAAACTCCCGATCAAACAGGTGCAAAATTTTGAACAAACCAATGGAGGAATGGATACGGCTGACGAAAAGCCTGACCTCAACCAAAGAAATGCCAAACCGAAGGATTTGGTAAATAAGAATCCCGAAGCTAAACCCGCGTTGCTTGAGTTTCAGATTCCGGAAAAAGTCGTGTCGGATAATAAACACCCAGAGGGACAGTATTCACGAAAAGAGGCTGACTCTCGAAAATCAAATCCACAACCAAAGCGAACAGGTGTTAATAAACCAAAGGGAGTAATTATTCTAGACCAGGATACGCAAACTGTTATCGGCAAACGAAAAAGGAAAAATCATTAAAAAGGAGAGTAGAACAATGAAAAGAAATTTAATCATTATCGCAATTGTTGGTTTAGCAATGATTTTGGCAACTAATACTTTTGCTCAAAACACTAACCAGCGAAACAAGAAACCGGGAAATATTCGCCCGAAGCCGACTGTCAACGACGAAGGGATTTACTACATAGACAGTTGGAACGCCAAGCGAAAAAACAAATCCACTGCCCGCACCACAAATAGAAAACCAATCGGCAGACCAAACGGAATCTGCACAGGCTGTTGCGATCCGTGTTACGAAGATGATGTAGCGAAATTCAAAAATCAAAGACGAAGCAGAAAACCAAGTGCCAAACATAAAATCAAGAAGCGAAAACAATAAAGAGATCAGCAATTATTTTCAGTGCAATCATCCTGATACTTTCAACTAATGATTTCGGGCAAAATCAGAGTAATAAGCATAAAAATGGAACATACCGGATGTTGATGACGAGGTTCATTTTACCTTTCGGAAAAAACACAGAAAGCACAGAATTTCAAAAAAGCGCCAATCAACTAAGCGAACTAAATCAATTTTGCAATTTGATGAAGCCGATGCAATTTTCGGAAAACGAAGTAATAGTAAAAAAACTAGGAGAAAAAACAAATGAAAAAATTAAACAGTATTTTTATGTTAGCAATAAGTTTTGCTTTTACCGTTAATATTTTGGCGATTTCGATTGACCAGCCTTTTATGGAATCAGCCAAAGTCAATCTGAATCAAGCCAAAAACAACTTGAATAAAGCAACAGCCGATAAGGGCGGACACCGCAACAAGGCTCGTGATTTAGTCAATCAGGCACTCCGCGAAGTTAACGAAGGAATCCGCTACGACCGGCGAAATGGAAACGAAAATTTTGCTGTTGATGAAGTATTTACAGGCTTTGAAACATCTTCCGCCGACCAGCCTTATATGGAAAAAGCTAAAAAAGATTTGGAACAGGCATTGGATAATCTGAAAAAAGCGACTGCCGACAAAGGCGGACATCGCAATAAGGCGATTGATCTAGTCAAAGATGCAATTGACGAAGTTGAAAAAGGTATCAAATACGACCGTCGAAATTAAAGGAAAATAAGGAGAAAAAATGAAAAAACTAATCTTAATTTTATTTATCGCAGTTTTCGGCATCTTTGCCGCTAACACTTTTGGACAAACAACGAATCACGCAGACAAACGCGAACATAATCAAAAGCGTCGGGTCAAACGCGGTGTCAAGTCAGGTGAAATTACCAAAAAAGAAGGTAAAAGCATTAAACACAGCGAGAAAGATGTTCTGAGTTATGAAAAGAAAGCTAAATCTGACGGCACTGTTACCAAAAAAGAAAAAGTGCGGCTTCAACATAAACAAAACAAAGCCAGCCGCAAAATTTTCCGAACCAAACACAATGGTCGTAATCGAAACTAAAAAATGAAAACAAAAATTCGCCGCAGAATAATCTCGGAAACCAAACAAATTGCAGTAGTTACAAACACAACTGCTCCAAATGTTTTTCCGTGTGAAATCTGCGGCGAGTCTTCGAATATGGTGACACCTTTAGTTGCCGCCCGTTTTTCCTGTCTCAGCACCCGCGAAATTTATCGCTCAATCGAAAGCGGCAAAACACATTTTGTCGAATTTTCTGATAGACAGCTTTTTGTTTGTTTAAAAACTCTGTGAAACCTTTGAAATCTTCCATAGACGGAAGACACAAACGCTTTTTGCATAATAATTTACAAAATATTTTTTTTTGAAAAAAAGTGAAAAATAGTTCGACTTTTTCAAAAAACTCTACGTCTGAATGCTTGAGAAAAGGCAGTAATGCCGAACAAAAAATTGAGAAGGAGAGAAAAATTATGGCAAATTTTAATTTAGGAAGAGCAATAGAACAAACAGCGGTAAAAATTTCAGCGGAGTTGGTGGCGGAGTTGATCAGCAAAACTTTATCAACATTAAATCCTATTCAATCGCAATGGGCGTTTTCAGAATTTAATACCGGTGGAGTTTCTCTTGATATAGCCGGTCTCAGTGCCGGACTGACAGGCGGAGTTCTCAAATTAAAACAAGCCGGAAAATCTAACCCTTATTCATACAATTGTCTGAGCATTGATGGGGGAATTGGCACTCCATATCCGATTCCATTTAATATTTCATTTCCATTGCCCAACACTCCCGGCACAGGAATCGTGTTGCGGATGCCGAGAGCCTTTGGTGAACTTACGCCAAATGATTTTCGCGGAGGATTTTGTGGTTGTTCATTTTCAGCACAGTGCGGTGTCGGAGTCGGAATAAACTTTATTTTTATGGGAGCAATGATTATTCCCGATGCACAAAGTCTTATGCTTTCGACCATCCAACAATTGTTGACCAGTTGCAAAGCCATCATTGTTTGTGCGGGATTTGGCGGCAGTTTTTTCCCCGGCTCGGCAGGAACGGCATATTCAATCGGCGGTTCGATCTAATAACCTAACTACTTGAGCCAAGGCAGTGCAGAAAAAAATGGTGCTGAATTTGATAAAAAAACAAACAAGGAGAAAAAAAGCAATGTTACAAAGAAATTTATTCGCAATTATATTCGCCAGCTTAGTTTTAGTTTTTACCACCAACGCTTTTGGACAATGGCATCCAGAAATTGACCGTGTTAAAACAACAAAAAAAATTAACAAAACCAAAGGTTTTACGGAAGTATCAGGACTGAGTATAGAAACACAACGACGCAAACGTCCACGCCGAAAGTCAGCTCAATACAATCCAAAAGAAGTTGGCATAGATAAAATTAAGGGGAAAAAACCGACAAGTTTTACCAGCGCAGAAGGCAGAAGTATGAGTTTTGAATTGAGGAGAAGGCATCCGCGAAAAATAAAAAATTAAACCAGAACTTTTCAAAAGGGAGGGAGAAAATATGAGAAAAATAAACGTGACAATTATCGCAACCATTATGACAATATTCGTAATTTCGATGGTTGCATTTGAGCCGACAAAAGCCAAAGCAAGTAATAATTTGTTGCCTTCAGCGACACCAAAAAAAATTAAAAGCATCCGAACAACCGGCAGAGTCAAAAAGCCTCAGCCAAAGCAATTTACGCTGGATGGCAAAGGAACGGATGTCAATGTTGAAGAGATTGAGTTGTATAGGTCAAAACCAAAAACCAAGCTAAAAATAGCCAACCGACCCAAAGGAGTCATCGAAAGTGTTTCGACTAAATACACAATGCGGAAAGGAAAACGGAAAAGACACTAATTTCTGATTTTATTTGAGTTAAGCTGTGGTGTTGAGGAATTATTGCTCAAATCTTTGAAATTGTTTTGCAGACTTTTTTGAATAAAACTGCTAAATTCTTTAGCCAAAAAGTGAAAACCGAAGTGAGTAATAATCTGTTGTCTTCGGCAACTCCAAGTCCGCAAAATAACCAAACGCAAAACAAATGCAATTGGCGAAGGCGCATCGAACGAAACTACCCGCAAGCAGAGACGGGTAGGCGCACAGGGTGGGAGTGAAACGGATAATGCCAATCGTAAAAAAGGGAAGAATTAGCCCAATAACGATAAAACCAAAATCAATCATCACATTTCCCGAAAGTCACAGTGGAGACTACCTTAGAAAACCGCGAAAGCGAAAACACTAATTTCATTTATCAAAGCTTAACAAAATTGCATCCCGCAATTGCTGACCACGCGAAATTGCCAGTTTCCTTCCATCCTTTGACCAGGCAAAATTAAAAATTCTGCCGTCAGGAATTGTATAGATCGGTTTGGGGTCGCTTCCATCAAATGATTGGCGGACGATTTGGGTGCCGTCAGTGTCAGCAAGAATGTATTCGATTGATTGACTGTCGGGCGAAAAACGGCGAATGGGCGGAATGATCGAAACAAGAAACCATTTGATGTCAGCAGTGTTTTGAGTTGATACAATTACCATTATTGCATTGTATTTGTAAAGATTTAACACTCCTCTCCGGAGCCCTGTCATCGCAAAAAAAGTGATGTATTTATTGTCGGGCGAAAGCTCCATAAACGGCGAAACCGGATATTCAGGATGACTAAAAAAGATTTCTTCCTTTTGGTTTTGCAGATCATAGCGGCGAATGTTGCTCGCGTCACGTCCGCGAAAGGTGTAATAGACGTATCTCCCGTCGTTGGTAACTCGCGGCGATTGACGTTGTCCATCCGATTCATTGGTCAATTGCTTAAGATTTTTGCCGTCAGTTGTCATCTGAAAAATATTGGAAAAGCCGTTTTTAGTGGCGTGAAAATAAATAAATCTGCTGTCCGAAGTCGGAAAACGATAAGAAATCTCGGTTTCGGTTGAGAGCTGAGCTTTGGAACTATCGATAGTATCAATTATCGATAAATTTTCGGCGGGATTATCTTCTGTTTGGGTTGAATAGACGATTTTTTGGTTATCGATCCAATTCAGAGCAGTTTGCCCGACATTGTTTTGATTACCGAAAGTGAGTTGTTTTTGTTCATTCAAATTTTCGGCGTTAGCAACAAAAAGGTTTGAATTTTCATTGGTTTGCAGAGCCAGAATCTTTTTTCCGTTTGCTGAAATCGAGATTCGGCTGTAACTGAGCAAACCGTTGGTCATCGGTTGCATATCAAGGTTCGGATAAAAAACTTTCCAGAGATGCAGAAAACGGTTTCCGTCACTCGCCGAAACCAAAAAACTTTCACCATCAGGCATCCATGCAGCTTGTTCAAAACGGCGCAATTTGTCCAATTTTATTTCTGAGATATTTTCATTAGCAAGATTGAGCAAAAAAAGTTGGTTGAATGAGTTCGGGTTGGTAATGGTATAAATAAGTTTTTGACCATCGGGTGACCAGGCAGGAGAACAGGAAAGACAAAGAGCGTTGGGAGCTTCAAAGATGGGAAATTCCTTTTCTTCGTTGCTTTCGAGATACAGAATTTTCAGCAAAAAAACGCCGGTTGCAACCCTGTTTTGAAAATAAGCGATCTTTTTACCGTCCGGTGAAACACTGAACATACCCCAACTATTTTCGGCAATTGAGGTAGTTTCTCCGCCAAACCGCGAAACTTTTAATATCTTTGCTAAAGTATTGGGAATTTTGTTGTTGCGAAAATAAATAAAATTTCCATCCGGCGAAAAGCGCAGTGAACTGAAAGAAGGCACATTCGGAATCGTCAATTTTATGTCTTTGTCCGTTGCAATATCTTTCAAATAAACATCATTACCCCGAATAAAAGCCACCAGATTTCCATCCGGCGAGAGCACCGCATTGGCTAAATCGCCACTGTTTGAAAGTTTAGTAAATTTTACGTTTTCAATCGGTTTGCGGAAAAATGCAGAAATTTTCGCACGCAAAAAGAACCACCCTAAAAAAAGCGTAACAAGTAAGAGGATTGATCCTAAGATCAAGGTGATCGGTTTTCGATTTTGTGATTTTTTTTCAACTAGGATTGACGGAGTATCGGATTGCGGAGCGTTTGTAATTTCAATCTGATTACCAGTAGTTTGTTCAATTTCATTAATTGGAATTGTGACTCGATAACCGAGCCGAGTTTTATTCTCAATGATCGGCGAGCCATCTGCATCATTACCTAATGCTTTACGAAGCGTGTAAATATTTTGTGTTAGCACGCCGTCTTCGACATAGGTTCCAGCCCAGACTTTTTCAAAGATCTCTTCTTTAGAAACAAACTTGCCATTGCGTTCCAAAAGTAACGCTAACAATTCGGTCGCCTTTGGCGAGAGCAAAATCAGTTCCTCATTTTTCCAAAGTTTGCCCTTTTTGCCGTCAAATTTGAACTCGGCAAACTCATATAAGTTGTTGATTT
>DAORIL010000345.1:0-7050 GCA_035438525.1 Pyrinomonadaceae bacterium | reverse complement strand
AAAATATGCCGCATTGCCTGTGCCGCCACCCCAAAAAAATGGGCACGGTTTTGCCAGCTTTGCGCTTCTTGCTTTGCCAGCTTTAAATAAGCTTCGTGAATTAACTCGGTAGTTTGAAAAGTATGTCCCGCCGATTGTTGACGCATATAGCGCTTAGCAATCTTATGCAGCTCGTCATAAACCAATGGAATCAGACTCTCCAAAGCAGACTGATTTCCTCCGCCCCATTCGACAAGCAATTGTGTAATCTGGGGAGAATCAAAATTTGCCATAAAGTTTCTAAGTTTAGCGATTATATGACAATTTTGAGTTTTTAGACAAAATTATTTTTTAGATGACTTTGTTATAACCACAAACAAACACTAAAAGACACAAAAAGAGGGTTAATCTCCCTAAATAAGAACATAGAGGATAATAATTCAACTGAATTTACCGGTAGTTTTCTTTTTATTTTATTTTCGTGATATTTCGCGGTTGTTCGTGGCTAACTATATCAAAATGTTATAATTTCAAAATGCTAACTGCCGATCTATCCATCAATTACCGACGTGGCGATAAGGTTTTTCCGTATTTGATTAAAACTGATAACGCAGATTATTTGCGCGATGCTTATAATTTAATTGAGATTTTTCAGGAATTTATCGGGAAAACTCGCGGCGAGTTGGAACGCGAATTAGAAGAATATGTCGGAACGGGAACAGACTACAAAATCTTGCGCGGACTGATAAAATTATTGATGGATAGATGCGAATTTGAAACTTCGAGCGTTGCCGATCCAAGCGAAATTCGCCAAAAAGTTTTTCTTGAAGCACGAAAATTTCAACCTGTTTTTCCAAATTCCGAACAGCGAAACGAAGTTTTAGAAACCATTGCCAAAGAATTAAATACAACGGCCACCGTAATTGATACAAATCTTTATGCAGATCTGCCTGCACAACAGCATCTAATTTCTTTTGAAACAACTACACCGATAAATTTGCTTGACCGCTATAATCTGGCCCAAGCCCAAGCAATTCTCTACAAATGTGTCGAGATGAAAATTCGTATTTTACCTTCGACAACTGAAAATTATCGCGCCATCTTCGGTTGGATTAAACATTTTGGTTTAATTCATTCAATTGTTGGAAATGCGACCAACGGTTATGAAATTACTTTGACCGGCGCGGCTTCCCTTTTTCATCGTTCACAAAAATACGGAATTCAAATGTCGGTTTTCTTGCCCGCACTTTTGCTCTGCGAAAATTGGAGAATGACTGCCGAAATATCCTCAAAATACGGCAAGAATCTTTTCTACGAGCTTTCAAGCGAGCAGACTCAATTAATTTCTAACCGCTATGATGAACCCGAATTTGAAAATCCGTTGTTTGGAAAATTAAAAAAAGACTGGGAAAAATCCAAATGTGTGTGGCAATTGATAGAAAATAATGAGGTTATTGATTTAGGTAAAACTGCATTTATTCCCGATTTTGCCTTAGTTTCACCGATAGATGAAAAAATCTATTTGGACGTTTTAGGTTTTTGGACTCCGAAAAGTTTGAAAATAAAATTGGATGAATTTCAAGCAGTTAATTTCAAAAATTTTATTATTGCTGCGTGGCAAGAACTACGCGGAAGCCGTGAAGAAGCAACGTTTACCAGCGAAAACGTTTTATTTTTTAAATCTTCGCTCAAACCTTTTGCTTTAGAAGAACTGGCAGAGAGACTGACAAAATCATGAAACCTAATTCGATAAATTAAGCTCCATTTTTTATTAATTTGCTGTTCTGCCAAAATCGTCTTCGAGTCGTTCAATATCATCTTCACCCAGATAATCACCTCGTTGAACTTCGATAAAAACCAGAGTTTCCGAGTCATCAGGATTTTCAACGCGATGTGCCGTGCCGAGCGGAATGTCTATACTTTCACCTTTTTTGACAATAATTTCAGTGCCATCCAATGTTACTTTAGCCACACCACTGACGACAAACCAATGTTCAGCGCGACGGGCATGTTTTTGATAACTCAAACGCTTTTGTGCTAAAACTTCTATTCTTTTTACTTTGTAACCTTCGTTTTCGTCCAAAACGTGAAAGGTTCCCCAAGGGCGTTGGTCAAATTTTGGCGAATTATCAATATCAGTTGTTATTTCCATATTTTGACTTAAGTGTCTGCGATTTGTGCAATAGTTGTCAAATTTAAGATACAATATGAAATGAACAATTTTTAATAAGACCTATTTCTGATGAAACGCGAAAGAATTGATAAATTGTTAATAGACAAAGGTTTAGCCGACTCACAGACTAAAGCGCAAGCATTGGTAATGTCAGGTGTAGTTTTGGTCAATGAGCAAAAAATTGTAAAACCATCGCAAGAATTTTTCCTAACCGATACAATTCGTATTAAAGGCAAAGTTAATGAAATAAAATACGTTAGTCGTGGCGGATTGAAACTCGAAAAAGCACTGGAGCATTTTCACATATGCCCAAACATATATATTTGCTTGGACGTTGGAGCATCAACCGGAGGCTTTACTGATTGCTTACTCCAAAACGGTGCAAAAAAGGTCGTAACAGTTGATGTCGGAACAAATCAATTGGTCTGGAAACTGCGAAATGATGAACGCATTGAGGCTCACGAAAAAGTAAATGCGCGTTATCTAAAATCTGAAGATTTTGCCGAAAAGTTTGATTTAATCGTAATGGATGTTTCGTTCATCTCTGTCACTAAAATTCTTTCTGTGCTCAAAGATTTGTTAACTGAAAATGGAAAAATAATTGTTCTGATAAAACCACAGTTCGAAGTTGGCAAAGGCGAAGTTGGCAAAGGTGGAATTGTCAAAGATGAATCTAAACACACAGAAGTTATTGAAAAGATTAATACTTTTGCCAACGAAATAGGTTTAAAGAATTTAGGTGTAATTGACTCACCAATTTTAGGTGCCGATGGCAACAAAGAATTTTTAGGATTATATGAAAGAGCAGAAGAAGGATAAACAAGAGCCATTAAAAGAAGGTATTGATTATTATTTTGAAAATGGATTGATGGTTTTGACCGCTCATTTTTTACTCAAACGGGGTTACTGTTGCGGTAATGGGTGCCGGCATTGCCCTTACGAAAATCAAAGTAAGAAAGTATCCAGTTCTTCGCGCTCATAATTCATATTCGGCTGCACGAATGTATCAGGTTTTGGCGCACGAGAAATTGTGACGGGAACAGAAACTCCGCAACAGGCTACAAAAAGTTTTTCATAATCCTGTCTCATTTCATCTCTTTCTTTTAATCCGTCCAGAGTTTCGCGCAAAACTCTTTTTGCAACCTCATTTTCAGGCTCAATAATTCGATAGTGCATCCACTTTCCGTCACGTCGTGCTTCGACTAATCCGGCATTTCGCAAATACGCAAGGTGTCTGGAAATCTTTGGTTGACTTTCCCCTAGCACCTCCGTAAAGAAGCAAACACAAATTTCTTCATCACGCATTAGATTTAAGAGCCTTAATCTTGTTTTATCGGCTAAAGCTAAAAAGAAAGTTTCTAGTTCCTGTAAGTAAATTTCACTACTCATAAAAAAATATTAGCAAAAAATGAAATAAAAGTCTTGACAAATTTATTTATAGAGAATATATTCGCTTTAACATATATGTTTTAGCATATATGAAATTAAAATTTAAGGAGCAATTATTATGAAAACACATATTTCGATAAATGTCAGCGATGTAGAAAAGAGCATTGAGTTCTATACCAAAATGTTTGGAGTTGAACCATTCAAAACCCGTAAAGATTACGCCAAATTTGATTTGGCTAATCCCCCTTTGAATTTTACGATGAATCAACGTCCTTTTACTGAAGGCGGTTCGCTATCACACCTCGGATTGCAAGTTGAATCAACCGAAGAAGTCTTAGAAATGGGCAAACGTTGGCAAGAAAGCGGATTGATAACTTTGGACGAGATGAAAACCGACTGTTGTTATGCACTACAAGATAAAACCTGGGTGCAAGATCCGGACGGAAATCGTTGGGAAGTTTTTGTAGTTTTGGGAAATACTGAAGACAAGGATATTGCGGCTTCGGCATGTTGCGCCCCGTCTAATGAAAAAGTTGGTATTACTCGTGCTTCAAAGTCGGGTTGTTGCTAAAAATTTAGCCGAAGTATTAATAAAATGTTAAATGTTTGTGATGCTGATTACATATTGTTTGAAAAAGTTGCTATATTATATCCGTATTAGCATATATGAATTAGATATTAACAATAATGAGTAGCATAAACTGTAACCCGACAACCAGACTTTCTTTTCTAGACCGATTCTTAACTCTTTGGATATTCTTAGCAATGGCTTTGGGAGTTGGAATCGGTTATTTTTTTCCAAGTTCAGAAAATTTTATTAATAGTTTTCAGGTCGGCACGACCAACGTTCCAATTGCGATCGGATTAATTCTAATGATGTATCCGCCATTGGCAAAAGTTAGATATGAAGAGTTGGGCGAAGTTTTTCGCAATACAAAAATCTTGAGTCTTTCATTGATTCAAAATTGGGTCATCGGACCTATTTTGATGTTTTTCCTGGCTATCATTTTTCTGCGCGATTATCCGGAATATATGGTTGGTTTGATAATGATCGGATTGGCTCGTTGTATTGCTATGGTTATTGTTTGGAATGAATTAGCCAAAGGCGATACTGAATATGCAGCAGGATTGGTTGCATTTAACTCGATTTTTCAAGTCCTTTTTTATAGTGTTTACGCTTGGATTTTTCTTGCAATTTTACCTCCATTTTTTGGTTTGCAAAGCAATTTTGTCCAAATTAGTATGGGGCAAATTGCTGAAAGTGTTTTTATTTATCTGGGAATTCCATTTTTAGCCGGAATGTTGACTCGATTTTTATTAGTCAAAGCAAAAGGAAAAGACTGGTATCACAACGAGTTTATTCCGCGAATTTCCCCACTCACCTTGATTGCGTTGCTTTTTACGATTGTCGTAATGTTTAGCCTCAAAGGAAGTTTAATTATTCAATTGCCATTCGATGTAATTCGCATTGCTATTCCGCTTTTGATTTATTTTGTCGTTATGTTTCTGGTCAGCTTTTTTATGGGCAAAGCAGTTGGCGCAGACTATTCAAAAACCGCAACTCTTTCATTTACAGCAGCTAGTAATAATTTCGAACTGGCAATTGCCGTTGCTGTAGCAGTTTTTGGAATAAATTCGGGGGCAGCGTTTGCGGCGGTAATTGGTCCCTTGGTTGAAGTTCCAGCCTTGATTGGATTAGTCAGCGTTGCACTTTGGTTTCAACGAAAATATTTTACAAACAAAGATTTAGTAGAAAATTAGTATGTCTGAAAAGAAAAAAATCTTAGTTCTCTGCACCGGAAACTCGGCCCGTTCACAAATGGCGGAGGGATTATTAAAACATATAACACAAGGCGAATATGAGGTATTTAGTGCCGGAACAAAACCTTCAATTGTCCGTCCCGAAGCTATCAAAGTTTTGGCAGAAATCGGCATTGATATTTCGCAAAATCGTTCAAAATCGGTTGATGAATTTTTAACGGAAGAAATTGATTATGTTTTAACAGTTTGTGACAACGCCAAAGAAACTTGTCCGTATTTTCCGGCAAAAACAAAAGTTATTCATTATTCATTTGACGATCCTCCGGCAATTGGCGAAGCAGACGCAGAAACTACACTTAAAATCTTTCGACAGGTGCGTGATGAAATTGAAAAATATTTGAGTGAAGCCATTAAAAATGGAGTTTTCGCTTAAATTTTAAAGCTCTTTTTGCGCTAATTTACTCCATTGTCGTAATTCGTGCTTGCGAAAATCGGGGGAAGTTTTTGCGGCTTCGATTGCTCTTTCAAAAATTTCGCGTGATTTTTCGGTTTCACCTTGGGCTTGCAGAATCTTTCCATAATAATACAATCCTTCCGGGTCATAAGGTCGTCTTTCAATAAAGGTTTCGAGCGCATTTCTCGCCTCCGCCAACATTTTCGCGTCCAAATAAGTTACACCGATTTCGCGCCAAATTTCACTCAACGAATGTTTATCATTTTGTTCAACTACCACCGAAAAATAATTTAATGCCTCTTGTAATTCGCCTTTGTGACGGGCGATTTTACCAAGTTCGTAATTGGCATCCGGCTCGTTTTTGTCAATTTCAATAGCCTTCGTAAAATGCTCAAAAGCTTTATCGGTTAGACGGCGCTGATTGTAAATCAAACCGAGTTGAACATGGGCGTCGGCATCGTGCGGATTGACTGTCGCGCTCTGCAAATAACGTTTAAAGTTTTGACGCTGCCGAAACGCATTGCCAAAACCTCGCGCACCGCCTGACAGAGTTCCACCAAAATACATATAGGCATAAAAGAGCAAAAACGGGGAGAACAAAAAGGGCGAAATAAATTTGAAAACATACATTCCCAAACTAAAACCGATCCACGAAATCGCTATTACCAAAATTGCCACGCCATAAGTAACTCCAAAAACAACACGCAAAGCAAAAATCATCAAAACCCCGAAAATCAAACCGCTTGTGAACCAAAATGTAAGATAAATTTGTGGATTTATCTCTTGAGAATTAAGAAAAAAGCCACCTATTGCAAAAGGCAAATGCGCCGCTGTCCATGCCATCATTGAACAAACGGAAAGAACTCCATAGTCTCTTTGAAGCACGACGCTAAAATTCCCAAGATAACCAAAAAGCGTTGCCAATAAAATAGTTAGCGGAATATAAAAGCAGATCAACGAAATTAGCGGACGAAAAAATCCGCCTGGTTCAAATGAGAAAAAGTAAAACAGACTGTCGCCAATTACCGGTATTTTTTGCCGTTCCGCCATTAGTTTTTGATATTGGGCAATCATTTCGTTTCGCTTTTGAGCCGTTTCCACAGTTTCGCTTCCCTGCTCAAGCTGACGATATGCCATTGGATTAAACTGTGGAACCGCATAAGTGGCTTGCAATTTGGCGTTGACTGTCCAGTAAAACCCAATTGCAACTATAAACATAAGAACCACAGCGACCAGCCATCGTGATATCCCTGTTTTTGCAAACGTTGAAACTGCTGTTGAAACCATACAGGAT
>DAORIL010000344.1:0-7080 GCA_035438525.1 Pyrinomonadaceae bacterium | reverse complement strand
CAATCAGTTTCTTTCCGAACATCCAACGATTGAAATTTCAATGCCTCCGAATGTTCGCAAAAGTAAATCGGTATTTGATTGGAAGGTCGCTAGTTTCGGTATTTTAGCTTTACTAGCTGTGACTTTCGGTGGCTACTTTGTTTGGGTAAATTACAGGATCAATCAAGCCCATGAAAATCTTAAAAAAGCAGAAGAACTTGCCATTGCCGAAAAAAACTTTGAAGCCTACGAATTAGCAACTCAGGCTGAAAAATTTCTACCAAATGACGAAAGTTTAGCTAAATTGATGCCGACAATTTCCGATGATTTATCAGTCAGTTCGGAACCAAGCGGGGCAAAAGTTTATCTGCGCCGTTATTCAAAAGATACTAACGGAAAATATCCTGAGCGAGAATTGATTGGAGTAACACCGATAAATGATTTACGAATTGCCCGTGGACAGTATATTTTACAAATCGAAAAAGATGGATTTGCAAAATTTGAGCGAACGATATCAGGCATTATTCCGCGGGTAGGCGGTTCATTTATTGAATCTCCACCCTTGAAGATCGAAACCAAACTGATTGAATCAAACAAACTTCCCGAGAAAATGGTTTATGTTCCGGACGGTGAATACAGTTTAGTAAATTGGTCACGCTCTACCGAAAAAAAAGTTAAACTCGACGGCTTTTTCATTGATAAATATGAAGTTACAAATGCAGAATATAAAGAGTTTATCAATGCCGGTGGATATGTCAGAAGAGAATTTTGGAAAATCCCATTTATTAAAAACGGCAAAACTGTTGAAATGGGTGATGCGCTCAAAGAATTAAAAGACAAAACAGGTTTACCTGCCCCGCGAAGCTGGACAAACCAAACTTTTCCCGATGGAAAAGGGAACTTCCCAGTGACGGACATCACCTGGTATGAAGCGGCTGCCTATGCAGAATTTCGAGGTAAAAAACTTCCAACAGTTTTCCAATGGGAAAAAGCTGCACGTGATGGTGCTTTTGATCCGCGTTATAACGCAATGCCGTGGGGCTTTATCAAACAAGGTGAGAATGTCGAAAATCGGGCAAATTTTCGCGGCACTGGAACTGTTGAGGTTGATAAAAATGAATTCGGAATGAGTCCTTTTGGAGCTTATAATATGGCAGGTAATGTTTCTGAATGGAATTTAAATCAAAGCCCCGACGGTTTTGTTACCAGTGGTGGAGCGTGGAATGATTTGGCATATTCATTTGGCGATTATGGTGAGTATCCGGGGTTTTATACCTCAAATCGGATTGGTTTTCGTTGTGTTTTAAATACTACGGAAAATGTGATCGATCAGGGTGGGCAAATGCTCCCGCCAGCAGAAACGCCAGACTACCCTTCCTCAAATGATATAGAATTTAAAAGTTGGTTAACACATTATGAATATGACAAAAAGCCGCTGAACGCTCAAACTATTGAAAATAAAGATGAAGGCGATTGGGTGCGGGAGAAAATCACCTTTTCCGGAGAAGGCGGAGATCAGGCGATTGCCTATTTATATTTGCCAAAAAATGCGGCGAAACCAGTTCAGGTTCTCCATTATGTTCCGCCGGGGGATGTAGTTCGCGGAATTCGTAGTTTGCCCGATTCGATTGAGATGTTCGCTGCTCCTTTTATCAAATCCGGTCGCGCAGTTTTTTCGGTGGTATTAAAAGGTTATATGGAGCGTCCGTTTCCACATAACTATTTACCACCCGAAAATTCGACCGTCGAGTTTCGCAAACAAATGGTCAATTGGATTACGGATTTGCGTTTGGGATTGGATTATTTGGAAACAAGAAATGATCTTGATAAACAAAAGTTAGGGTTTTTGGGCATTTCAAATGGTGCAAATGTTGGTTTAGTTTTAACGGCAATTGAAAACCGTTATAAAACTCTGATGTTTATTAGTGCGGGTTTAGAAAAAGATTTTCGAACACGACTTCCGGAAACCAGTCCAATAAAATTTGCTTCACAGATTCGCACACAAAAGTTTTTTATCAACGGGAGATATGATGAGACTTTTCCATATAATACCGATGCCAAGCCGCTTTTCAAATTACTTCGTGAGCCGAAAAAGATAGTTACATATGATGGAGGGCACATTCCGACGGTTGAATTTTATGCACCGGCTGTAAATGATTGGTTTGAGGAAACCCTCGGCAAGGTTTTGAGGTAAAAAATTAGTCGTGATGCTCAATTTTTAGTCTTTTAATATTGAATGCTTTTCCTGTATTTTCATCAATTTCAATTAAAACAGCACAAATCCAAATATTACTGGTTGAATGGTCAGCACGTCTAGCAGGGAATTTAGTAAATCGTTCGATAACGTGGTCTTTGTTCATTCCGATCACTCCAGAATAACTTCCGGTCATTCCAATATCGGTAATATATGCGGTTCCGCCCTCCAAAATCCTTTCATCTGCAGTTTGGACATGAGTGTGAGAGCCGACTACTGCCGAAACTCTTCCGTTCAAAAACCAACCCATTGCATATTTTTCCGAAGTTGCTACGCAATGCATATCGACCAGACGGATTTTGAAATCATCGGGAATTGCCCTCACACATTCATTTGCTATCCGAAAAGGATCATCAACCGGAGGCATAAAAACTCTCCCAAGCAAATTTAGGACAGCGATTTTGAAGCCGTTAATTTCACCAAAAAACAACCCTTTTCCTGGCGTTGTTGGCGGATAATTGGCAGGGCGAAGAAGTCGATGATTTTTTTCAATATATGGAATTACTTCGTGTTTATCGAAAATGTGATTTCCTGAAGTCATCAGGTCAATTCCGTTTTCAAATAATTCGTCTGCAATGGCGGGAGTAATAGAAAAACCTCCGGCGACGTTTTCGGCATTCATCGTGACAATATCGGCTTGATATTGTTGACGCAAATCCTGAATTCGTTCCAGGACAACTTTTCTGCCGGGACGCGCAACCACATCAGCTAACATCAATACTTTCATAAAACTTTGATAAATGATAAATGGTGAATGACAAATGACAGCGCATTCACCACTCACCATTTAAATTCAATAAAAATGGCTAAGAAGACCACAAAAGAAGTGTTTTCAGTTTGAATTGAACCTATATCTCTACAGGTGGGTGACCTTTTGCCCTTGCGGACAAGTAAGCCGTTTACTCCGGCAAATCTTTAACTGTGAAAGATTGCACTGCAAACAACATTAGTCTCCCGTAAATTCAAATGTTGGCTCAATTATCTTGTTGAAAATCACTAACCCAGCAGAAATTTTCTTAACCGTAAATGAAGTGTAGCATAATGAAGGGGAGTAAAGGAAGAGGAAAGTTACAAGTAAAAAGGCAAAATTTCAAAAATAATTTTGGCAGCTAAAAAAATGAAATTTAGGTTCAAAAGAGCAACTAAAAGTCAATCAAATTTTTGGATTCCAACATTCAAAATCGAACTATTGCTCGGTTTCAAGTTCCTGTTGGACTAGATCTTTTTGTTTGAGTAGAGAATCTAGCAAATCGGTGCATTCTGCACTTCGAGAGGCGAGCTGGGCATCGGTTTGCTCGTGTTTATGTTTTAATTGATGATATTCATCGGCAATATGGAGGGCGGCTAAAATGGCAACTTTGAGCGAATCAACCGTCAAAGTGCCGGATGAAATATCACGCATTTTGCTGTCAACAAATTCCGCCAGTCGCAGAATATATTCGTTGTCTCCATCTGAGCGGATATTGTAGGTTTGATTATAAATTTCAACTCTGATTGATTGTGCAGTTTCGTTTTTCACTCTGTTTCCAGTCATAAACTATCTATGCAGGACTTCGGCAACCTCAGGTTCGATTACGGTGATTGCGTCCAGCATTGCCTCGATTTTTAGCTGAATGGCATCACGTTCACTCATCAGACGTTCAATTTTTTCTTCCAGACGCACCTTTTCATCCAAAAGGGAACTGACCTCATGTCTGAGCGAATTAGTTTCACGCTCAAGTCTTTCTTTTTCTTCTCGCATCTTTTTGGCAAATTCTATGGTGAGATAGATTTTGTCCTCAAGATGTGAAAATTTTTCCATACCAGATAGGTTAGACATTTTTTTCTCCGCAAGCAAATTTTTTATGTGAAACAGCTAGATTATGTTAAGAAAAACAAAAAACTTCAAGTAATTTCTGAATATTTTTCTAAAATCTTTGCTTTGCACCCAATTGTTTTTCAATTTCAGCCAATATTTTAGCGTGAACTTCCTCAATCTCTACTTCAACTAAAGTTCGTTCCTCGGAACGGTATTCAAGCCGAATTGTAATTGAACGCTCATCATCTGCCATTCCTTTACCTTCATAAACATCAACAAATGAGACGTTTTTACATAACTCAAAACCTTGATCTTTAATAGTTTGAATAATTTCAGAAAAATTTGTGGAGCGTTTGACCAAAAGTGAAACGTCACGGGTAATAGCCGGAAATTTGGGCAATGGTTTGTAGAAAACTGCATTTTCCTTTTCAGCTAAAAGAGTTTGCAAATCTATTTCTGCCACGAAAATCGGTTGTTTGAATTTATAACCGGCTGAAATTTCGTCGTTGACTCTGCCGATCGTTCCTACGGTTTTGCCTTTAAATGAAATTTCTGCGGATTGTCCTTTTCGTAAATGCTTGATGTCTTTGGCTTTGTAGTCAAGGTGCGGTAAATTGATGGCATTCATCGCCATTTCTAAAGCACCTTTGGCATCATAAAAATCAAGTTCGCGGGTGACCATCGATTTTCCTTCAAAAACCTCGCCGCCGGTTAAAACCAAACCAAAAAGTTCCTGTTCTTTTGGCAAACCGCCTTCATTTGAAGAATTTGCAAAAACCTTGCCAAGTTCAAAAAGTTTAATGTTTTTGGTTTGATAATTTAAGTTTGTCCGCACAGCATCCAGCAAACCTGACAACAAAGTCGGGCGCATCCGAACTGCCCCTTCAATAATCGAATCTTGTAAGGTGATGAATTTTACATCCGTTTTTTCATCAATCAAATTCGGGATAAGTTCAAACGTGTCATCATTTTTGGTGTCAATAAAACTATATGAAATCGCCTCATCAAACCCTAAATTTGCCAAAGCCTGACGCAAATGAAACTTGCGAACTTCATTTGGTTGATACTCACCTGCTCCGACTGACGGTGGAAGCTCATCAGCAATTTTGTCGTATCCAACGTGACGGGCAACTTCCTCGACTAAATCTTGTTCGATGGTAATATCGTGACGCCAGGTGGGAACGGTGTAGATTTTAGATTTAGGATTTTGAGTTTTGGATTGAAATCCTAATTTGTCCAAAATTCTATTGGTATCATTTTCTGAAACCTCTAAACCGGTTAAGGTTTTGATTTTTTCGTAGCGTAATTCTACATTAATTTCAGATTGTTTGGTTGGATAAAGATCAACAAAATCTCCGGCTTCGCCACCGGCAAATTCAATAATCAGTTCAGTTGCGCGATTAGATGCGCGAATTAAGTTTTCTATATCAACACCACGTTCAAAATGATGACTGGCTTCGGTGTTGAGTTTTAATTTGCGCGAAGTTTGTCGAATAGATTCGCGTTTAAAATAAGCAACTTCGAGTAAAACTTCGGTTGTTTCTTCTGAAATAGAGGAATGGAGCCCGCCCATCACTCCACCGACCGCAATTGGTTTTTCGGCGTCACAGATCAACAACATATCTTCAGAAAAAGTGCGTTCAACCTCATCCAAAGTCTGCATCTTTTCCCCTTCTTTAGCTCGACGAACTACAATTCTTTTTTCGGCTAATTTGTTGAAATCAAAGGCGTGCATGGGATTGCCTAATTCGTGCATGACATAATTTGTGATGTCGGCAACATTGTTGATTGAACGCTGTCCGATGGCTTCAAGTCGTTGAACTAACCATTTTGGCGAAGGTCCGATTTTGACATTTTTAATAATTCGGGCAGTAAAACGGTGGCACAAATCAGTGTCTTGAATGGTAACTAGTTGGGAATTAGTTAAATCAGGTAGTTCGTAATTCGTAACTCGTAATTCACTATTTGTTATTGCTGAAAGCTCACGCGCTACGCCCAAATGTGAAAGGCAATCCCCACGATTTGAGGTTAAATCAATATCAAAAACAAAATCATTCTCGTGCGGGTGAATTCCTTCTACCGCCAATCCGACTTTTGTTAAATTTTTTGCTATTTCCTGTGGAGTTAAATCTGTTTCAACTAAATCTTTTAACCAATTGTAACTAATATTCATAATTCAGTGGATAGTGGATAGTGGATAGTGGATAGTGAACCAGCCCAGAAAAAACTTTTCACTTTCCAATTTCCCCTATTTTAGCATTCGCTCAAACCAACGGTGACTGCTAATCCGCCGTCGGAGGTTTCTTTATATTTTGAATTCATATCCAGTGCTGTTTGCCACATTGTCTCAACTACGGCATCTAAAGGCACTTTTGCTTCGTTTGGATTGGATTGTAAAGCCAATTGCGCTGCCATAATTGCTTTGATCGCACCCATCGTATTGCGTTCGATGCAGGGAACCTGGACAAGTCCGCCGATAGGATCACAAGTCATTCCCAAATGATGTTCCATCGCAATTTCGGCTGCCATCGTCACGTGGCGATAGTCACCGCCCAAACTTTCGGCTAATGCGCCGGCTGCCATTGCGCTTGAAACTCCGATTTCCGCCTGACAACCACCCATTGCTGCTGAAATTGTTGCACCTTTCTTAAAAATGCTACCAATTTCCGAAGCAGTGAGCAAAAAGTTGAAGATTTTTACTTCGTCATCACCATCACAAAAGGCGATAAAATATAGCAAAACTGCCGGAATAACACCTGCCGCACCATTGGTTGGAGCCGTTACAACTCGTCCAAATGCCGCATTTTCTTCATTTACGGCCAAGGCAAAGCAACTAACCCAATCGGAAACATAACGAAAACTTTCGCCGCCTTCTTTGATAGCTTTTACCCAACTTTTGTAACCATGATATTCGCGTCCGTTGAGCAGTTTTTTGTTCAAATCAAAGGCGCGGCGGGCAACATTTAAGCCTCCAGGTAAAAAACCGTCCGTGTGACAACCGCGAAAAATACAATGGCGCATCGTTTTAAAGATTCGCATAACGCCTTCA
>DAORIL010000343.1:0-7089 GCA_035438525.1 Pyrinomonadaceae bacterium | reverse complement strand
AATTTTCAACGAAAAGATTTACTTGGCATCCGCGATCTGTCCGCAGACGAAATCAATACCATTTTGCAAACGGCGAATTCTTTTCGGGATGTTTCCCGCCGTGAAGTCAAAAAAGTTCCTGCTCTGCGCGGAAAGACCGTTATTAATTTATTTTTTGAAAACTCTACCCGCACCCGCACCAGTTTTGAACTTGCCGCCAAACGGCTTTCGGCTGATGCGGTCAATATCAGTGTTTCGACTTCGAGCGTGGCCAAAGGCGAAACGATTCTCGATACGGCGATGAATCTGGACGCGATGGCTCCGCATATTATCGTGGTGCGGCACGGTTCGGCCGGAGTTCCGCATCAGCTTGCCAAAGTCAGCAAAGTCTCCATCGTCAATGCCGGAGACGGTTCAAACGAACATCCGACCCAAGCCCTTTTGGACGCAATGACCATCAAAGAACACAAAGGCGAAATTGCCGGATTAAACGTCGCAATTTTGGGCGATATTTTGCATTCCCGCGTGGCTCGTTCAAATGCACATTTGCTCACCAAATTAGGCGCAAAAGTTCGCGTTTTCGGTCCTAATCCGCTGGTTCCGCCGGATTTTCAAGCATTAGTCGAAAAAGATTTGATGCTGGCACCGACGATGGAAATTGCGCTCAAAAATGCTGATGTAGTAATGGTTTTGCGGATTCAAAAAGAACGAATGAATGATGCTTTTTTCCCTTCGATGCGCGAATATTCGATTCATTACGGTTTAACCAAAGAAAAACTTAAATTAGCCAAAAGTGATGCAATTGTCCTGCATCCGGGTCCGATGAATCGCGGAATCGAAATCGCTTCGGATGTCGCGGACGGTTCAAGTTCGTTAATTTTGAATCAAGTCGAATACGGTTTAGCGGTGCGAATGGCGGTGCTTTATTTACTTTCTGGAGGCGATAATGCTTAACAAATCTGCAACTATTCTTTTTCTTTTATTGTTGACAATAAACGCTTTTGCTCAACGCGAACTTGGCAATCGCCCGACTGAAACAGGCGGTCCCGTCCCGTATGAACAAGCGGCTTATGATGTCAAAAAATACGACATTTCCATCAAAGTAAATATTCCCGAAAAATCAATTTCGGGTGCAACGATTGTGACGGCAAAAATTGTTCAGCCGATCAATGTTTTCGTGTTGGATTTGGACACGCCTTTTACAGTTTCAAAAGTCACGTCAGTTGAAACAAAAGGCGAAACAGATTTGAAATTTGAGCGCAAAGGCGGAAAGATTTGGTCATATTTTCCATTGACCAAACAGGCAGGCGAAACGGTTTCAGTCAAAGTCGTTTACGCCGGAGTTCCGCGTGTTGCTCCACGTCCGCCGTGGGTTGGCGGTTTTATGTGGGAAAAAACTGCGGACGGTTCGCCGTGGGTTGTCACCGCTTTGCAAAATGACGGGGCAGACCTGATGTTCCCCTGCAAAGATTATCCTTCTGACAAAGCTGAAACAGTGGCAACTCACGTCACCGTTCCAAATGGGCTTTACGTTGCGACTGCTGGAAAATTACAGAAAGTAGATAAAAATTCAGACGGCACACAAACTTATAATTGGCTGATGTCAACTCCGATTGCCAATTATGGAATTGCTCTAAATATTGCCCCGTATAAAGTTATTGAAGATTCGATGAAAAGCATTTCGGGTGAGACAATTCCAATTAAATTTTATATTTTGCCGGAAAGCTACGCGAAAGGTGCGAGTTTAATTGCCGAAACTAAAAAATATGTCGCGTTTTTTGAAGAATATCTCGGACCATTTCCGTTTCGGGCGGAAAAACTCGGAATTGTCGAAACTCCGCATCTTGGGATGGAGCATTCGACCATTATTGCTTACGGAAACAAATTCAAATACGACAAAGACGGGTTTGATTGGCTGATGTTTCACGAATTCGGACACGAATGGTGGGCAAATCTGGTGACGGCTTCCGATTGGCGAGATTTTTGGATTCACGAGGGTTTTCAATCGTTTATGGATACACTCTATGTCGAAAAAACCAAAGGTCAAGACGCATATTTAGCCGCAATGCGAAATCGGGCGCGGAACCTCCGCAACAAACAACCTGTCGCCCCTCGTGAGGCAAAAATCGCTTACCAAGTCTATATGGCTGAACCGAATTATGTGAACAGCGATGGCGATATTTACGGCAAAGGTGCTTGTATTTTGAACACTTTGCGCTATTTATTAGGCGATAAAGTCTTTTTCCGCGCCTTGCGTCGAATGTCTTATCCGACCAAAGAAATGGAGAAATTAACGGACGGCAGACAATCGCGTTTTGTTAATACTGATGACTTTTTGCGAATCGCCGAAGAAGAATCGGGAATGAAACTCGATTGGTTTTTCGAAGTTTATCTGCGGCAGCCTGCTTTGCCAAAATTAGTCAAAGAAACCAATGGCGACCGCACCGATTTACATTGGGAAACGCCAAATAATTTGCCGTTTTCGATGCCGATTGACGTTGAAATTGACGGAAAAATTCAGCGCGTCGAAATGAAAGACGGCAAAGGCGTAGTTATGACCAAAGGAGTTGCGCCGAAAATTGATCCGAAAGGTTGGGTTTTGAAGGCTGAATAAACTATTTAACTGCTTAAACTAAGGAGTTTGAAATGTATTTGAGAATAACCTCTATTCTATTGGGTTTCATTTTCGTTTTTGGACTAATTGCACAAGAAACGGCTCCAAAACTTCGTCCAATTCAAAAAAACGGAAAATGGGGATACATTGATAAAACTGGAAAAATTGTTATTGAACCTCAGTTTTATTGGGTTGAAGAATTTTCCGAAGGTTTAGCTGCCTTTGAAACCGAAGATGGAAAACACGGCTACATTGACGAAACAGGCAAAATCGTTATTGAAGCAAAACTTGATAGAGCCGAGCCATTTTCAGAAGGGCTTGCACCTGTTGCTGTTAATTTTGAATGGGGATTTATGGATAAAACGGGGAAGATTGTCATTCCTCTACAATATGCTCACGCATTTAACTTTTCGGGTGGAATTGCTCCTGTCAATTTATTTCCCCCTGATGGAAAACCTTGGACTCCTGGCAAGGAAATAACAGCATACATTGATAAATCAGGAAAAGTTCTTTTTGACTCAAAAGAGGATTTTCTCAATGTCCGTGCTTCAGAAGGTTTTGCTCTTCTTCAATTAAACGATACATCGAAGAGTTATCTGGTGGATAAAAACGGTAATCGGTTGATTGAAACGGATAATATTGATTTAGATGGTTTTGGCAACGATTTAATAGCAATAGAAAAAGGTGAAAAATGGGGCTATGCAGATAAAACAGGAAAAATTATTATTGAGCCACGATTCGAGGATGCCAGAAGATTTTCTGAAGGATTAGCCGCTGTTCAAATAAATAAGAAATGGGGGTTTATCAATCCGTTAGGCAAATTAGTCATTCCTGCAAAATTTAATGTTGACCAAAACTCAGAATTCAGTAATTTCTCTGAGGGTTTAGCTTTAGTCTATCTGAATAATCAAGTTTTTTATATTAATCCCAAAGGGACTAAAGTTATTGGTGTTCCTACTGATGATGCAGTGAAATTCATTGGCGGAATAGCTTCTGTCATATTTAGGAAAGGTAATGAGGAAAAGCGCGGTTATATTGACAAAAAAGGTAATTTTGTTTGGAAACCTACTAAATTCCAATACTTGGATTTACAAGCAAAAATTGAGAAAAACAGTAAAAATGAAGAAAATGAAGAAAACGAAAAACTCACTTTATTGACCGATGAAGAAAAAAATCTCAACTATCGTGATTTGATAGCCAACCAACCCGATTTTTCTGCCGATTTATCCTTTTTCCGTAGCGAAGCAGTTAGTGGCGGTGGAGGGGGCGAGCGAATTACCCGAAAAGGAAATCGTTATCGCAGAGAAAGTCAGTTTTGGATATTTTTAGGCGAAACAGGAAAGCCAAGAGTTCGACTTTTCCCCGAAGAGAAAATGTATGACGACCTCGAACCCGCTGAAGATGAAACTCTTTCATATTCAACCCCTTTCAATCCTAAAACATTAGCAAACGAGACAAATATAACTTTTACTCCACTTGGGAAAATTACAATTGATGGACACGAATGTATAAAAGTTCAAGTTCAGCGCAAAGGTGAAAATCGTGAAAAAGAAAAGATTTCTCTTTATTTGGCGAAAGATTTGAAATATCTTGTAATCGTTGCCCAAGTTCAGAATTTACCTTATTCATTTGGTCAAAAATTAACTGACATTTCGTTGGATGTAGCTGATAGTTCCGTGCAAATTCCGTCAGATTATAAATCCATCGAACGAGATATTTGGAAAAAGGTAGAAAATGTGAAGATAAAATATCAAGGGAAATATTCAAAAGATTTTGGCGTTTTCAGTTCTCCGACAGGTGAGTTATTTGTTTGGGTAAATGATGCCAAATATCCTTGGCATTATTTAATTCGACCAATCCAATTAACGGCTGAAACTGCATATCAAGGAATGTTGGTCACTCGCAATGGTAAATTAATTTGGGAAACAAAAGAAAAGGAGGCTTTAAGTGATACTTCTTATCGAAAAATTGTTCCTACAAAAGAGAGTAAATCAGACACCACAAAAATAATAAGACAAAAAAAATTAATTAGATTTCAGTCAAATGACTCAAAGGATATTTGGATTGAAATTATTTATCCTTAAAATATGGCAACCTACGCAGACCTTAAATTTTCTCACCGAATTTTTATGCAAAACTATCCGTTTTCGCGTTATACGATTACAGATAATCCGTCTGCAAAGTTATCTAAACCGTTGAATGAATGTAAGTTTGCGCTGGTAACAACGGCGGGTTTGCGTTTGGAAAACGATGCGCCTTTTTCACATTTGACCAAAGACACTTTTGGCGATTGCTCGTTTCGGGAAATTCCTAACGGAATTGAGGTTCAAACTCTTATCGAAGATCATTCAAGTTCAAGTTTTGACCATTCAGGTGTGCAAACTGATAAAAATCTTGCATTGCCGATTGAGAGATTTCGTGAATTGGTTGAAAAGAAAATAATCGGCTCATTAAATTATCGCAGTTTTTCGTTTATGGGTTCGATTATTAATCCTCGAAAATTAATTTCTGAAACCGCGCCTCAAGTTGCTAATTTTTTGAAAACAGATGAAATAGATGCAGTTTTCTTAACGCCCGTCTGACCGATGTGTATCCAGACAGTTGGTCTGATTCAAGCCGAAATTGAGCGAAACGGGATTCCGACTGTTTCAATTTCTTTGCTCAAAGAGGTGACAAGCGTTCTCAAACCGCCGCGAAGTTTGTTTGTTCCATTTAAAATGGGTTATCCTTTGGGCTTGCCAAATAATGCAGATTTGCAAATAAAAGTTATTACCCAAGCGTTATCGCTGTTAGAAAAAAATGACACTCCGATTTTGACGGACTTTTTATGAATCTAATTGAAATTTTCGCCAATCTTTTCAACCTTGCCTCAGTTTTTTTTGCTAATCGAAATAGTTTTCATACCTGGTGGACCGGAATTATCGGCACCATTTTGCTCGGTATTTTGTTCTTTGAAGTCAAACTTTATGCGGATGTGATTTTGCAAATCTTTTTCATTTTGACAGGGATTTGGGGCTGGTGGAATTGGCTTTACGGCGGAAAAGAGAAAAGTGAATTACCGATTAGCCGGGTTAATTTGAATCAACTTCTTTTATTTGCAGTTTTAGCAATTGTTTTGACGATTGGTCACGGTTTTATGCTTCACACTTTGACCGATGCGAGCTTTCCGTTTATTGACTCAATAATTTTAGTTTGCAGTATTATCGCCCAATTTTTGCTGATGAAACGAAAACTGGAAAGCTGGTATTTTTGGATTCTGGTCGATGTTATTGCCGTTCCGCTTTACGCCGCCAAAGAACTTTATCTGACCTCAGTGGTCTATTTTGTCTTCTTAACTTTGGCAATTTGGGGTTTGCTACATTGGCAAAAAATTTGGCGCACCGAGCAAGTGCAGATATGAAAAAATATCGCAATGGTCTGATCGTTGGAAAATTTTCGCCGCTTCATAAAGGTCACGAATTTGTGATAAATCGCGGACTGGCGGAATGCGAAACTCTTTATATTTTCAGCTACTACACGCCCGAATTTAAAGGCTGCGAAGCTCATAAGCGTGAGGTTTGGCTCAAAACTTTATTTCCCGATGCCAAGATTTTTGTTATCAACAACGAATATGTCCAGACCCGATTCAATTTTTCGTTGCCTCCGGATGACGCAACAGATTTAGAAGAACGGCGTTTTGTTGGTTTTCTCTGGCTTCATTTGGTCAATAAACCGCTTGATGCAGTTTTTACCAGTGAAAATTACGGCGACGGATATGCAGAGGAAATGAGTAATTATTTTGCAAATTATACGGATTTTCCGCCGGTTAAACACGTTTTAGTAGATTTAGACCGAAAGCTGATTCCGATTTCTGGAACAAAATTGCGAAGTGATTTTCATAATCTGAAAGACTATCTGTCACCGCAAGTTTATGCTTCTTTTGTCGAGCGAATTGTTTTTCTAGGAGGTGAATCCAGTGGAAAAAGCACTTTGACCGAGGCTCTGGCTGATGAATTTAAGACAAAATTTGTCGCGGAATACGGACGAACGCTTTCCGAGGAAAAAAATAACGAATTAGTTTTTGAGGATTTACTGAAAATTGCCAAAACACATATTGCCGACGAAGAATCACAAGCCCAAAAAGCAAATCGCTATTTGTTCATTGATACTTCCCCGTTGACCACTTTGTTTTATAGTCTCCACCTTTTCGGCAAAGCTGATCCTGAACTGTATTGGCTTTCACATCGAAAATATGACCGCATTTTTTTGTGTGCTCCCGACTTTTCATTTGTTCAGGACGGAACCCGCGAAGGAAACGGTTTACGCGAGAGGCAACACGAATGGTATTTACAAAAATTATCGGAGCGGAAAATATTTTTTGAGATATTAACAGGTGAGTTAAATGAGCGTATTAACAGTGTTAAGAAGTTTTTAGCCGAAAAACCCGAGAGCACCTGTTAGCAAACCCTCACTTTCCGTGATTCAAACCGTGTTCTTTTTTGTGATAAACTATATTT
>DAORIL010000342.1:0-7092 GCA_035438525.1 Pyrinomonadaceae bacterium | reverse complement strand
CGGCAAACTTAAAGCATTCAAATTATTGGCTTTATCTGGCGCATATTGGAAAGGAAACGCCGAAAATGAACAAATGCAGCGAATTTACGGAACTGCTTTTGCTTCGCAGGAAGAACTCGACACCTGGGTTAAACAACGCGAAGAAGCCGAAAAACGCGACCATCGCAAACTTGGCAAAGAGTTAGATTTATTTTCAATTCTGGACGATTACGGTCAAGGGTTTATCTTTTGGCATCCGAAAGGCGGCGCAATTCGGACAGATATGGAAAATTATCTGCGCGAAGAATTGCAAAAACGCGGTTATGGAATGGTTTTCACGCCGCATATTGCTAAACGTCAACTTTGGCAAACTTCGGGACACGAACAAAATTACGCCGATTCGCTGTTTGAACCGATGGGAATGCCCGAAAAATTTGGTGAAGATACGGAATTTCGACTAAAACCGATGAATTGTCCTTTTCACATCGGAATTTACAAAACTCATCCGCGTTCATATCGTGAATTGCCTTTGCGTTATGCCGAACTTGGAACGGTTTATCGGGCTGAATTAACTGGAACTTTGCACGGATTGATGCGAGTGCGCGGATTTACCCAAGACGATGCACATATTTTCTGCCGTCCTGACCAAGTTGAGGAAGAAGTAGGAAATTGCGTTGATTTTGCTTACGATGTTTTCAAAACTTTTGGATTTGAAAAATTCAAAGTGGAACTCTCGGTGCGTGGTGGAGCCGAAAATAAAGGGTATTTAGGTTCAGATACAGCTTGGGAAGATGCTGAAAAAGCTTTGGTTAATGCTCTGAATCGGCGTGAAATTCCATACGAGAGGATCGAAGGCGAAGCCGCTTTTTACGGTCCCAAAATTGACATCAAAGTTGAAGATTCAATCGGAAGAATGTGGCAACTTTCAACAGTTCAATTTGATTTTAATTTGCCTGAAAGGTTTGAACTAGAATTTATTGGCGATGATAATCAAAAACATCGTCCGGTAATGGTTCATCGTGCTTTGTTTGGTTCTGTCGAAAGATTTTTCGGGGTTTTAATTGAGCATTATGCAGGTGCCTTCCCTTTGTGGCTCGCGCCTGTGCAAGTTGCAATTTTGCCAATCACCGATAGAATTAACGAATACGCTGAAAGTATTTTGAAGGAATTAAAAGATTTAGGTTTCCGGGTCGAAGCAGATTTGCGCTCAGAAAAGATCGGGGCAAAAATTCGTAATGCCCAATTACAACAAGTTCCATTTATGTTAGTCCTTGGGGACAAGGAGTTGGAAGAAAACAAAGTTACGGTTCGTGAGCGCAGAAAAGGCGACATCGGACAAATGACTTTGGCTGAATTTAAAGAAATTGCCGAAAAGATGAGAAAAACTCGTGCAATTTCGTTTTCGGAATGATGAGAGTTGATTGCAAAACAGCAATCGGTAAACTGAAATCCGCAACCAAAAGAGGAGGTTTTTATCGCAGTTTTTAGAGGACGAGGAAATCGTCCGCCATTCAAAAGAGAACCGTTGCATCGCACAAACGAAAGGATTCGAATTCCGGCAGTTCGTGTGGTAACCGAAGATGGTGAAGCACTTGGCGTTATGGATACGCGAGATGCGATTCAAAAAGCCCGCGAAATGGGCTTGGATTTAGTCGAAATCGCACCCAACGCTCAGCCACCTGTTTGTAAGATCATTGATTACGGAAAGTTTCTTTATGAACAAAAGAAGAAAACTCACGAGCAAAAGAAGAAACAGGTAAAAGTAATTGTCAAAGAGGTTAAGTTTCGACCCGGAACTGATGATCACGACTATGATTACCGAGTTAAAAGAGCGAAAGAGTGGCTTCTCGAAGGTGACAAAGTGCGGGCTGCAATTGCCTTTCGCGGACGTGAAATGTCCCACCGTGAATTAGGTTCTAAAATTCTTTCACGGATGCGCGAGGAATTAGCAGATGTGGCGGATGTTGAGGTTTTTCCAAAAATGGAAGGTTATCAAATGTTTATGATTTTGGTGCCGAAAAAGAATTTAGTAAAACCTGATAAACCCAAAACGGAAAGATCTGCAGATAAAACTGAATAAAATTTATTAAAAACTGACCTTTATCTTTGAATTTTAACCAAGTTCAAAAATCCAAAATGAAAGGTCATTAGGGAGTAATTATGCCAAAATTAAAAACACATAAAGGTGCAGCCAAGCGTTTTCGCTCAACTGCTTCGGGCAAGTTCAAGCGTGGACATTCCCACGCCCGCCATATTTTGACCAAAAAGACTAATAAACGTAAACGTAATTTAGATATTGATACATACGTTTCTGAGGGCGACCAAAAACGAGTTGAAAAAATGTTGCCATACGGAAGAGATTAAGGATTTAAGTTTAGTGATTCAAGATTCAAGATTTTCAAATTCATTTTCTTAAATATTTATCTTTGAATTTTGAATTTCACGACGGAGGAGTGAAGAAATGCCAAGAGCAAAACGTGGAAATAAGCGCGTTCAGAAACGCAAAAAAATATTAGCCTTAGCCAAAGGCTTTCGTGGAACAAAATCAAAACTTTATCGTTCCGCCAAAGAATCAGTTGAAAGAGCATTAAATTTTGCCTATACCGGTAGAAAATTAAAGAAACGTGATTTTCGTTCGTTATGGATTGTCCGTATCGGTGCCGCAGCCCGTTTGAACGGATTGAACTATTCACAATTTATGCACGGATTGAAAGTTGCCGGAATTGATTTGGATAGAAAGGTTTTAGCCGATTTAGCAGCTAAACAACCTGAATCATTCGCCCATTTAGCCGGACAAGTTAAAGAAGCCATTGCTAATCAACCCGCAGCTTAATCAAAATAATTTTAACAAATTGAAATGCCACCTTAGATTAACTCTTTGGTGGCATTATTTATTTTTGAATTTTTAATTTAATTGGAAAAATATTCGAATTCTACCAAATTAGGTGCACATTCCAAATTTTTGGTTTCCGCCTCCGCAAATGAAAGGACCGTTACATCTGCAGCTGCCATTGGTTGGATTGCAGGAATCACTACAAGAGGCTTGGTTAGGTGCGGCAGCCATAGCGAGAACTTCCACAACGCTACAACTAATATCAGCACAAGCACAAGTAATACCTGAGTCAGCGCCACAAACCGATTGTGTTACAGCAGCAACAGGCGATGTAATTGCCATAATTACAGGTAAGGCAACTAGTGATGCAAAACCGACTTTTCGGATTGCATCACGACGGGAAAGCCCGTTAAAGTCAATCTTTACTTCTTCTGCATTGCTAAGCAGTTTTTCTTTTTTCAATTGGTCTAATGCCAACCAAACCAAATTATCATCGGTTTTAATATTTAGTTTTTTGCTCAATTTTTGGTTGATTTCTGCAACAGAACTTTTTCCATCACACAATTCCCAAACAACCGCTGAGGTTTCATTTAGACAGAATGCTTTATTATCATTCAAATCATAAAGCAACACCTCATCGCCAGCTTCTTGAACAACGATATTATCTTTTCGGCTTAGGGGATAATTATTCAATTTCATACAGTGGATTCTCCTTCAAGTTAAAACCCCATTGAGACAAAAGATCATTGGGGATTATAGTGTTTTTTAGACTAAAATTACAAAAAAAATAAATTTGAACTACTAAATTTCCGTTATTCTAATACAATTAGGTTTACAATGCAACATTTTTTCAAATTTATTTCCAATATTTACTTTGAAATAAATGATTTAGTTTGGGGGCTGTAAAGTTTTCTAATTTTTTATTAAAAACAGTTTGTGGTAAAATTCAAATGTTTTATAAAAATCGTATTTATAATATACTAAATGGAAGAACAAAAGCAACTTATCGAAGCGAATCGGCAAGCGTTCAATCAAGATTTTGGGCGCTTTTCAAATTTACACTTACAAAGTCTGGCTGAGGCGGAAAGTTTACAAAAAGAACTAAATGAACTCCGTATCAAATATACCGGAAAAAAATCTGATATTTCCGGCTTAAAACGACTGATTGGACAGGTGCAACCGGAACAAAGGGCTGATTTAGGAAAGTTAATTCAAAACCTTGAAACTGAAGTATCACAAAAACTTGACGAGGCTGATTTAAAACTAAAATCATTTATAACTGAGACTAAAATTGCAAAGGAAGCAATTGATGTCACCTTGCCTTCGCGCCGTCCACGGGTCGGCCATCTGCATCCTTTAACTTTGCTTCGCCAACGGATCGAAGATATTTTCGTTTCAATGGGTTACGCAATTGAAGACGACCGCGAAATTGAAACCGATTATTATAATTTCGAGGCGTTGAACATTCCCGAGGGACATCCCGCCCGTGAATCGCAAGACACTTTTTATACAACAACGGGTTTGGCATTGCGCTCTCAAACTTCAACCGTCCAGATTCGGGCAATGGAACGACGTGGTGCGCCTTTGCGGGTAATTGCTCCGGGCAGAGTTTTTCGGCGTGATACACCAGATATGACCCACGTTCCGATGTTTCACCAAATCGAAGGTTTATGCGTGGACAAAGGAATCACGATGGCGCATCTAAAAGGAACAGTTAAAGAATGGCTAAAACGTTTATTTGGCAAAGATACGATTATCCGTCTGCGTCCAAGCTATTTTCCTTTTACCGAGCCGAGTGCGGAATTTGATTTTTCATGTTTCAAATGTAACGGAACAGGTGTTTTTGAAGGTGAACGCTGCCGCCCATGTAAAGGTTCGGGTTGGATCGAGCTTGGCGGCTCAGGAATGGTTCATCCAAATGTTTTACGTAATTGCGGAGTTGATCCCGAGGTTTACACAGGTTTCGCGTTCGGATTCGGACTCGAAAGAATGTGTGCCTTGATGTATTCCTTAGACGATATTCGCTATATGTTTGATAATGATGTGCGATTTTTGGAACAGTTTAGGTAAAAATTGGATTAACTTCAAATTCTTATAAATTAATTGTGCGATACCAAAGTATTGATTTGTGTGTTTTTTAGATAGTGCAACTCTATTTTTTTAGAGCGCATCCTTAACCAATGGTGACTCAAACTGAACATTTTATTTTTGTATTTATAATCCCCCCATTGAAACAGTTTAGATGAGGAGAGAATATATGAAATCGTTTTTTTTGCTTTTTGTTTTGTTTTTAACAACACTAATTGTTGCAGTTGCTCAAACCAACACCATTAATGTTCCATTAAAATTAATTAATGTAAGCCTTGGAGGAGTTCGCCAAACAATTGCTGAATTGAAATTTGACCAACAACAAATTATAACAAAAACCCCAAGTAATCTTTCAGTTAAAATTGAAAGATTTGCTAATTCAAAAGATATTTTTTCTATCACGCCAGATAAAAATAATGATGGAGTTTTTACAAATGACGAAACAATCAATTTAGATATTGGTTCAAAGCAAAGTTTTACTCAACTAATTAAAGATAAATTCGGCAAATCTAGGAATGTAGAATTCGATATAAGAGTGGAAAGAGAAGAATCTAAAAAAATTGATTATTTCACTATTCACTCAGATTATAGTGCCAAAGGACAGTTTGAAGCAAAAAACTGTAGTATTCCAATTTATGTATTTGACCACAATGCTAATACTCTTTTTGAAAATGAAGAAAATGCCTCAAATATAGGTATTGATAGAAATAACGATGGCAAAATTTGGGGAAAAGGCGAATGGGCATATAGCACTGAAATACTTGAACTTTGCGGAAAAAACTTTTTAATCTTCAATTTAGCCCAAAATGGAACTTCTTTAAGATTACAGCAAACAAAACTTCAAAATGTTAAACTCTTTGGTGAATCACCAAAGTTTGATTTTACTCTGGTAAATAATAAATCTTTATCTACTGAAACCTTAAAAGGAAAGCCATATTTAGTTGATTTTTGGGCAACTTGGTGCGGAATTTGTATTGCAAAAATGCCAGAGGTAAAACAATTAGAAGGAATATTACCAATCATTTATTTTAATACTGATACAACCAAGCGAAAATTAGACGCTCTCAAATTAATTGACAAATTAAGCATCAAGGAAAACTCAGTTCTCAGAATTTCCCCAAATGCCGATAATTTTTACAAATCCTATCAGCGTTTGGAAAGTGGATTACCATTTTATGTTTTGATTGATGGCAATGGAATTATCCGTTATGGCGGAAATGGCGGGGAGAATTTAAAAGAAGTAAAAGATAAAATTGCTGAATTAAACAAATCAAGATAAATATGGGCTGGGCAACTCCTTACATTGCAAAACTTAAACTAGGCGAAACGGTTTCTTTTCGCCCGCGAGGGCATTCGATGAAGGGCAAAATTGAATCTGGACAACTTTGCACGGTTGAACCGATTGCAGATTTTGAACAACTCGGAAAAGATGACATCGTTCTTTGCAAAGTAAACGGCAGAGAATATTTGCATTTGATCAAGGCAATTCAAGGCAAACGATTTCAAATCGGCAATAATCGCGGACGGATAAACGGTTGGGTGACAGCGAATCAAATTTTCGGCAAATGTGTTAAAGTTGAAGAATAACAATGGATAGAATTACAGAATCAATTTCGGTTTTCGATATGTTCAAAATTGGTGTCGGACCATCCAGTTCGCACACGCTTGGACCGTGGAAAGCCGCGCTTGATTTTCTGGAAAGACTTGGTGAAGCGTGCCTGCTTAATTCAGTCAAATCCATTAAAATCAAACTTTACGGCTCTTTGGCAAAAACCGGAAAAGGGCACGGAACGGACATCGCTGTTCAAATGGGGTTAATCGGTGGAGATCCCGAAACTATTCCGGTTGATTCGATAATGCCGATGATTAACGAAATCGCTTCCAAAAAAGAATTGAATTTGGCTGGAAAAAAACTGATTTCATTTAATCCTGAAACCGATATTGAATTAAAAGTTTTGCGCTCCTTACCCTTTCACCCGAACGGAATGACGATCCTTGCCGAAACCGATTCCGGCAAACATCAGGAAACCTATTTTTCCATCGGCGGTGGTTTCATTGTCCGCGAAGGCGAATCGCTTGGATTGCGCGAACATGTCCGACTTCCCTATCCTATCGAAACAGGAAAAGATTTAACCGAAGCCTGTGAGGAAATTGGGGGAAATGTTTCGGATGTCGTTAAGATAAATGAACGT
>DAORIL010000341.1:0-7093 GCA_035438525.1 Pyrinomonadaceae bacterium | reverse complement strand
ATGCCTAAATTATTTATCCAGAATAAAAAGAAATTCTCGTTTCCCTTGTCCCAACCAAAATGCCAGCCGATAAACTTGCTCAAATTGGTTGCACTTCCCGTTAATGACCAAAACAATTCAGGAACAGCCAACACCGAAACCGCCATTCCAAAAATCAAATAAGTTCTAAATTTTTTGAGGTCAAATAAAACTAAAAACGCGCAGACAATAAACAAGGCAAATAAACTGTGAACGTGAATCAGCGGAAGCATTCCGGCAAGCAATCCTAAACTAATGATTGGCAACGAGTTACTAAAAAATTCTGTGACCGTTTCATCTTCTTTATTAATTTCCTTTGCGTCTTCGCCACTTTGCGCCTTTGCGTTAAAAATCTGCCATAAATAGGTTAGGACAATTAGCACAATCGGCATTCCGAGCAAAAATGCGCGTTGGGTAATAAATAAGACAATCATTGGATTTCCCCATCGTAAAACCTCAGATTTGATGGTGTAATCTTTTGACAAATTCATCAAAAATTCCGACAAACCACGCCCGTCCTGCCAATAGTCCCGAAAGAAAATCACAAACCCAAGTCCGCCCGAAAAGAGCAATAACCACGGCGCAATTTTTCCCGCTAAACGATTTTTGGTCAGTGCAACCGTAAATTTTTCGAGCAGCACAAACAGCGAAAATCCAAGCGTAATATTTTGAAAAAACATTGCATCACGGACATTTGCGCCAAATTTCATCAGACACGCAACCAAAAAATCTGCCATAAACGGATAAGTAAATTTTGCTCCGTCAAAAGATGGATTAGTCGGCGGAAAATTATTGCCTTCTGTAAAACTAAAAATCGCGCCCAGATGAAAGGGCAAATCTCCTAAATTGTTTGAACCGCCCGTGAAAATTCCTTCTTTAGTTTCGAGCATTGCTCGTTCAAAAAAGACGCACAATATCAAAAAAATACTGGTGTAATAAACAAAATTAGCGAATTTCTTAAAGGTTGCACCTTCAAATTTGCCACGCGCTTTACGCAAATTACCGATAAATAGGTGATTGGTTTCTTTTTGAGATAACAAAACTAAAGGAGTCAGTGAAATGACAAGCGCAATCAAAAGCGAAGTTAGCGAAAGTCCGAAAAGACAGGCTAAAAGAAACGCGATTAGCCCGAAAAAGGCTGAGCCGATCACGTTTCCGGCACAGATCCGAACCATTAACGAATCTTCTTTTTCATAAAGAAAGGTAAGAATCGTTCCGCTCAGAGTTATCAGTAAAATGATGAGTAAAGAAAGAAACATTTTAGAAATCGAAAGAAAAATTGTCCACAGATTAGCATAGATTAGCACGGATAAGAATTAGAAAAACCTAGAAATCTGATTAAAATCTGCGTTTATCTGTGTCCATCTGTGGTTAAAAAAATCTTAAATCGCTTTGAAAAAGTTTTCCAATTTATTTTTGTCCAACTTCCCGTCCGTTCTCACGCTGGAGCATAGATCCAATCCGAAAGGCTGAACCGATTCAATCGCTTGACGAACATTTTCGGGTTTTAATCCGCCTGCTAAAAAGACAGGTTTTAAACTTTTCTCCACAATTTTTCGGCTCAAATCCCAATTATGTGTTCTGCCTGTTCCGCCAAGCTCTTTGATTTGCAGATTCGGATTTCCGCTATCCAATAAAATCGCATCAACTTCGGCAGAAATTCTGATTGCTTCCGTTACTGAGTTTTCATCTATAACGTGGATAACCTGAACGATTCGCACATTTGGTAAAGCAGCGCGAATTTCGCTGTAAGTGCCTGATTTTAATTCATCTACGATTTGCACCGTGTTGGTATTAACTTTCCGGCAATGTTCAATAATCCCTTTGGCAGCGGTTTGGCTCGTCAATAAAAAAGTTCCGATTGGCGGCGGAACGGTTTTGGCAATTTCCCGAATTTCCTCGTCGGAAATAACACCGGGACCGCTTGGCATTTCGCCCACTAAACCCAAGGCTGACGCACCGAATTTGATTGCTAAATGCGCTTCTTCGACCGAAGAAATGCAACAAATTTTAACTCTTGGTTTGGTCATATTAAAAGTTAAAAAGTGAAAATGTGAAAATGTAGAATGATGTTTATTAAAAGATGACCTGGATTCTAAAAAATTGTGTAGGAATACAATTTAACCTTTTCACGTTTTCACTTTTTCACATTCCCACTTTATTTTATCTGATTTTCGTTTGAGTGCATATTCCATTTTCTTTGTAGCGAATTTTGGTTTAAAATCTAGGCTAAATGATTCTTGCTTTAGACATTGGAACTTCAAGCGTTCGCGCCGCGCTCTATGATTTTACGGGAAATGTTGTGCCCGAAACCGTGGTCAAAAAAGAACGCACTGTCCATTTTACCGAAGATGGCGGAGCAGAATTAACTGCTGATGAAGCCTTTTCACAGGTTTGCGAAGCAATCGAAGAAGTTCTGTCTAAAACTTCGCAAACTATTGATCATGTTGCGGCTTCGTGTTTTTGGCATAGTCTGATCGGAGTTGATGCAGACGGAAATGCGACGACCAATGTTTTCACTTGGGCGGAAACCCGTCCGGCAAAATATGTTGAAAGTTTAAGAGCAAATCTCAATGAGGAAGAAGTTCACAATCGCACTGGGGCGAGGTTTCATTCAAGTTTTTGGACGGCAAAATTATTGTGGCTCAAAACCGAATTTCCCGAAGTTTTTCAGAAAACTGAGAAATGGCTTTCATTTAGTGATTATCTGGCTCTGAAATTATTTAGCAAAGCTGTGACGAGCGTTTCGATGGCAAGCGGAACAGGGATTTTTAATTTGCGAAACGACGATTGGGATGATGAATTGGTCAATTTTTTACAAATTAAACGGGAAAATTTACCGCGAATTGCCGACGATTCCGAAACTTTTCGAACCAATCAATGGGAGCAATTAAAAAACGCCAAATGGTTTTTGGCAATTGGTGACGGCGCGGCAAATAATATCGGCGCAGGTTGTTTGCAAAAGCAAAAAGCGGCTTTGATGATCGGAACTTCGGGAGCAATGCGGGTGGCGTTTGCGGGTGAAATTCCAAAAAAAATTCTAAATGGTTTATGGTGCTATCGGATTGATTCACAAAAACTTATCGTTGGCGGAGCGTTGTCGGACGGTGGTGGTTTGTATCGTTGGTTAAAAGATACAATGAAAATTGCCGAAGTTGATGACGAAGTTGAAGCTGAAATAAAAATGCGCGAGCCTGATTCGCACGGATTGACCTTTTTGCCGTTCCTCGCAGGCGAGCGCAGCACGGGTTATCACGAAAACGCCAAAGGAGCGATTTTAGGGTTAACGCAAAGCACAACCGCAGTCGAAATTACCCAAGCCGCAATGGAATCAGTCGCTTACCGTTTTGCCGAAATTTACGACCAGCTACTGCAAATTGTTGAAATCAAAACAATTATTGCTTCGGGCGGAGCATTGCGCGAATCTCCGGTTTGGACGCAAATCATTGCCGATGTTTTCGGACAAAATCTAAGTTTGCCCGACACGCACGAGGCTTCCAGTCGCGGCGTAGTTTTGCTGGCTCTGGAAAATCTCGGAAAGATTAAAAACATTGCCGAACTGCCAACGCCGGAAGGAAATAAATTTAATTTTAATCAGGAAAAACACGAGATTTATCAAAAAGCCAGAAAAAGACACGAACATTTTTATGAATTATTGATGAATGAATCTGCAAAATTTTGAACAATTCATTGAACCTAAAATCGTTGAGCGAGGTTTTGATTATTACGAAAACGAAGATGTTCGCAAGATTGAAAAGGTCTCGGAAAATGAGTTTAGCGCAGTAGTTTTCGGCAGCAAAATTTACACAGTCTATGTTAAACTTAACGGCAACGAGATTATTGAATATGAATGCGATTGTCCTTACGATTGGGGCGATACTTGCAAACATGCGGTTGCCGTCTTTTACAAATTGCGAGCCAAAGATTTTACCGATTCGGCAGCAAAGTTTGAAAAGGTTTTGGCAAATGTCAACGATTTTGCCCTTCGCGCCTTTGTCCGTAAATTATTGAAAACAGACCGTAATTTCCGTAAAGAGTTTTTTCGCATTTTTGACGAAAGTTTTACAGATGACGGATTTGATGATGAATTTGATGAACATTATTATTAAAAGAAACTTTATAAAAATCTAATTTTATGCCAACAACAGAAACAAAAACCGATATTGATCAACTTTGTATTAACACTATTAGAACCTTAACCGTTGACGCGATTCAAAAAGCGAATTCGGGACATCCGGGCTTGCCTTTAGGAATGGCTCCGACGGCTTACGTTCTGTGGACAAAATTTTTACGCCACAATCCGAAAAATCCGCATTGGTTTAACCGTGATAGATTTGTGCTTTCGGGCGGACACGGTTCGATGTTGATTTATTCGCTTTTGCATTTAACGGGTTATGAATCGGTTTCGATGGATGAAATCAAGAGGTTTCGTCAATACGGTTCAAGCACGCCCGGACATCCCGAAAATCATTTGACGGCAGGAGTTGAAGTAACAACCGGACCGCTTGGCGCAGGAACTTCCAATGCGGTTGGCTTGGCGATTGCCGAAAAACATCTTGCCGCACGATACAACAAAGACGGTTTAAACATTGTAGATAATCACGTTTATGCAATTGTTTCGGATGGCGATTTGCAGGAAGGAATTTCGGGCGAAGCGTCGAGTTTGGCGGGACATTTGCAGCTTGGAAATCTGACATTTCTTTATGATGACAATAGCATAACGATTGACGGTTCGACGGAATTATCATTCACCGAAAATGTTTTACAGCGATACGAGGCTTACGGTTGGCACATTTCAACAGTTACAGACGGCAATGACTTAGAAGCGATCGAAAATGCAATTATCGAAGCCCGCAAAGTTACAGACAAACCTTCAATTATTGCAGTCAAAACAATTATCGGATTTGGTTTGCCGAAACAAGGCACTTCCAAAGCTCACTCTGATGCGCCCGGTGTTGATGCGGTTAAGGAAATGAAATGTAATCTGAATTGGGATGAAAACGCTGATTTTTACGTTCCCGAAGAAGTTTACGCTAAATATCGTGAAGCAATTCCTAATGGTGAGAAGTTGGAAAATGAGTGGAATGAGCTTTTAAAAACTTACACCGAAAAATACGGCGTTGAATTTTTAGATTTAATCAACAAAAATTTCCCTGCCAATTGGGAATCCGCTTTGCCAAGTTTCGAAGAAACTGAAGCTAAAGCGACTCGCGCCTATTCGGGCGAAGTTATTAATGCAATCGCCGATACAATTCCAAATTTGATTGGCGGTTCAGCTGATTTAACGCCATCGAATAATACTTACATCAAGAATTCCAGTGATTTTCAACCTGCCTCTTACGAAGGGCGGAATATGCACTACGGTATCCGTGAGCACGGAATGGGCGGCATTATGAACGGGATTGCACTTTATGGCGGACTGATTCCGTTTGGCGGGACCTTTATGACATTTTCGGACTATATGCGCGGCGCGGTTCGCCTGGCGGCATTATCCAATGCTCAAACAATTTTCGTTTTCACACACGATTCTATCGGACTGGGCGAAGATGGACCAACCCATCAATCCGTCGAACATCTGGCAGCACTGCGGGCAATTCCGTGTTTGAATGTTATTCGTCCGTGTGATGCGCACGAAGTTGCCGAAGCGTGGGCAATTGCGATCAACGAAAAGCACAAGCCGACAGTTTTGGCTCTTTCACGTCAAAAAGTTGCGCTGATTGACCGCACTAAATTTGCCTCAGCCAAAGGCACACACCAAGGCGGTTATATTTTAGCCGAAGCCTCAGATAATGCGCCAAAATTGATTTTAATTTCGACCGGTTCAGAAGTTGGTTTGGCAATGCAAGCCAGAGAAATTTTGGAAGGCGAAGGAATTGCAACCCGTGTTGTGTCAATGCCATGCACTGAGATATTTGACGCACAATCCGCCGAATATCAAGCATCCGTTTTGCCAAATAATGTGAAAGCTCTTTCTATTGAAGCAGGCGTTTCATTCGGCTGGCACAAATATGCTGATGATTGCGTTGCCGTTGATAAATTCGGGGCATCTGCTCCGGCTGAAGTTGTCTTTAAGGAATATGGGTTTACGGTTGAGAATGTGGTTGAAAAAGCAAAAGGTTTGTTGTAACCTTAACTTTTATTCCGCAAATATATGAATCTGAATAACTTTGTAGAATTCTTACGGAATTTAGGATTTACTGATATTGGTTTCAGTGACATCATAAATTCCGTTTTTTCTTACGAGGTTTCACTTGGAGAAAGCAATGTTGAACAAGTTCGATTTGCTTATACACCTAGCCCAACAGATGTTTTTAGCGAACATCAACGCTCTTGGAACAAAAACGATACAAACAATTTTATTGCGGTTGGTGATAATCAAACATATATTATAGATGTTAAAGTTAAACCCGACCAAGGAAAGCCTTTAGCCTCAAAAATTAAATCATTTGATTACGGCGTAAATACTCAAGGTTTTGAAAAAGAAAACATACAGGAAATTACTAAAGTTTTTATTGATTCGTCTTATTTTTTCGATTTTGTCACTAAACATCGAAAAAAGTCGCAAGAAGTTGATAAAGATTTACTTCTTAATTTAATTGCTCTCAGAAATGATTTACTCAAGATTAAAAACGATGAAAAGACCATTCATCTTTTAATTTTGCGTTGTCTTTTTATCAAGTATTTGGAAGATAAAAAGATTTTTCCCGAAAACCCTTTAATTGTGGCTTTATCTTCAAAGAGTCCTGCAAAACTTATCAAAGTATTTGAAGAGATTAAAAAAATCAATGGTGATATTTTTAAGGATGACCAGATTCTTGAAAATCAGATTGATATTGGCTATTTAGAAAATCTATTACAATTTTTTACTTCTGACTACCGAAGTGGTCAAGGATACCTGTTTCCATATCTTTTTGACCAAATTCCGATTCAATTAATTAGCAATGTTTATGAGGCTTTTCTAAACAATGACAAAAGACAGGGAAAAGGAATTTATTATACTCCACCTTTCTTAGTTAATTTTATACTTTCGCATTCTTTGGAAGAGAAGTTAAAAGAAAATCCAAATGTTACTGTT